>CAYHHK010000211.1:0-2956 GCA_964356415.1 uncultured Flavobacteriales bacterium | reverse complement strand
GTCACCTGCTGTAGAGGTAACCTCAAATTTTGGAAGAACGCCACTATAACTACCCAGTAAGGCCTGGGTGGTATCGCTACCGTTGTATGCAAACAGGGTATCCCCTGACTGCAGTGCAAACATGTGAAACGATGCAGATAATTTGTCGTTCACATTGGATGGAATAAAGGTAGTGAATACATTTTGACCGGCTCCATAATCATTATAAGAACCGCCATTGTCAAAAAACCGGCTGAATTTTCCAACAGTGAAAGTCCCATTCGCAATCATGGTGAGATCTTCCGGAAAAAAAGGATCTGTAGCAATGGAAGCAGCCCAGCCCGATTCTGTAGCACTTAAATCAGAATGAAATTTAAAAGTGAGCGCCCCATCGGTGGCTGATGATCTTACGGTACCGTAATTCTTGCCGGTCAAGGTTGCCAAAAGTGCGGATGCATTGACCGTACTTCCGTTATACACCTCAAGGTAATCGCCTGTATTCAAATTGAACTCATGAAATGTGACACTTACTTTATCAATTGGATTTTGAGGTAAAAGTGTAACAGTGGCATCCTTACTATTTGTATAATCAACGGATGGACCTCCGTTGTCAAAAAATCTTCCCTTCGAAACAGTAAAAATTGCATCTGCGATAGTGGTGATATCTTCAGGCACCTTATTCACAGAGATTGAAGCGATCCATCCATCGGAACTTGTTCCGTTTGCCGATTGAAACTGGAAAGTAAGGGAACCATCGGGTGCTGTAGAATTAATGGTGCCAATATTATGCCCGGTGAGTGCAGCGACCTGGTTTACCCCCACGTTGGGTCCATTGAAGACATAAAGGAAATCGCCCGAAGCTATATCTACCATTTCAAAGGTGATGCTCAATTTATCATTGCTGTTGGTAGGATAAAGGGTAAGTGTTGATTGCTGCATGTTATCTGTATAATTCTGGGTTGCACCGCCATTGTCTAAAAATTTACCTTTAGAAACATGGAATGACGTGCCGTAATATCCAATCCCTGTAAGCATCGTAATTTCTTCAGGAACTGTATCAACAGATATGGTAGCATACCATCCGGCTGCATTGGTTGCCGCATCAGACTGAAACCTGAAAGTAAGGCATCCATCTGCGGCCGTGGATTTAATAGTACCATAATTGACGCCGCCATTCAGGGCGTTGATCAAAGGCGTTGTGGTACTGTTTCCGTCATAGATGTATAAAAAGTCATTAGCCAGCTGGGTTGAGAAAGAATGAAAAGTGACACAGATCCTTGCCCCTGAAGTCAACGGATAAAATGTGATTGTATCATTTTCACTGCCGGCATAATTTGCGGCTTCTCCTCCGCTATCATAGAAGTGTGCATAGCAAGTACTAATACGATCATTATGCATGTTAATCGTTTCGACTTGCTGTGCGGCTGATCTTGAAACTCCGAAAAGGAGTAAAACGGATAAGATGAATAGATTTTTTTTCATGTTTTTTGTTTTTTTTGGTTAGCGATTATATGATTAATTTATTTGACGCAAAAATATATTCAAGCCTACGAAAATCAAGCAGTACTTATTATTTGACTGATGGCACCTATTTTTTGACTGATTACACTTATTTTCTGCAAAACTCCTCCGGGAATAATATACTTTGCAACCTCTTTAGAATTCTTAAATCACGTAAGAATGATGAAAAAACTCCTGATTATTGGTTTTCTATTCCTTAACACGGATACTTTTTCGAAAACCTCAAAAATCGATTCGCTGTTGACCTTGCTGGATCAATGCCAAAATGATGATACGGTAAAAATAAATCTGCTTGGAAAAATCGGCAGCATTTATTCAGACACTGATCCGGAGAAAGGCCTGGCGATGGCAGACCGGGCAATTTCACTATCCCTGCAGTTAAACAATAAAAAAAAACTTGGATGGTCGTATGCGGTGAAGGGTTATAATTATTCAGGCATGGGTGAAAATGCAAAGGCAATTGAAATGTACATTCTCTCCCTGGACGTTCAGAAACAATTGAACAACAAACCGGCGATCGGATCGATGAGTTACAATATAGGAAACGCATATTTCAATCTCTCTGAATACAACAAAGCTTCGGCATACTATGAAAACGCAATGGAGGTTTTTGAAGAATTGGGTGACAGCAACAGTTTAGCTGCTGTCATGAACGGACTTGGTACATCCCACGGATACCAATCAAATTACACAAAAGCGCTGGACTACTACCTGAATGCATTGCGTATCTATGAACAAATGGGAGATAGTGCAGGCCATGAAATTGCAAATGTGTTTTTAAACCTTGGGATCCTTTATCGCGACCTTTCCATGTTTAAAATGTCAATGAGCTATTATAACAAGGCGTTGTCGATCTATGAAGAAATAAAATTCAAACAAGGGATAGCAAACTTATTTAACAATATCGGCAACTTATATGATGATGCAGACAGCGTGGATCAGGCGATTGATATGTATGGCAGGTCATTGGAAATCAACAGGTCTCTCGGCAATGAAAATGGTATTGCAGACAACCTTACAAACTTAGCTGTAATCTATGTTGCCAGTAAAAATTACTCTCTTGCATGGGACTATCTACAGCAATCCTTTGTTCATTACAAATATACAGGTGACAAGAGCAGCATGTGTGTTGTCCTGAATGAACTCGGAAAAATATGCAGTCAGGCCCCCGACAGTTTCCTTGCAAAAAGAAACATTTCCCCATCGGCTCGTTTTGACAAGGCCCTCGAATTTCAACTCCAAAGCCTTGAATTGTCACAGGAAATACAAGCCGTAAACATGCAGGTATTTGTCTATGAATTGCTCATTAAAACATATGAATCTAGGAATGAAATCCGAAAAGCATTTGAGGCAAGCAAACATTATATCCATCTTCATGACAGCATTTTAAGTGACGAAAAAAAATCAGAGATTTCTAAGAAAGAAGCTCAATTTGAATTCGACAAAAAGGAATCAT
>CAYHHK010000210.1:0-3241 GCA_964356415.1 uncultured Flavobacteriales bacterium | reverse complement strand
CAATAAAGAACAAACCCACAACGTTGATGCCATGACTTATCATCTGGATCATCCCACCTTGCATTCCCTGCAAATTGAGAGAAAATATTCCGGCTGAGATAAGACCAACGTGCGCAATACTGGAGTATGCGATCAGTCGTTTGAAATCCTTTTGCACCAGCGCAATGCAAGAAGCATACACCACACCGATGACAGATAATACGATTGCAGTTGTTCCCCATTCATTTACGCCCAGCGGAACCACAGGCAATAACCAGCGGATCACTCCGTAAATTCCCATCTTGAGCATGATGCCGGAAAGCAGCATGGTTCCCGGTGTTGGCGCATCTGTATAGGTATCAGGCTGCCAGGTATGAAATGGAAACACAGGCATCTTGATAGCAAATGCAAGGAAGAATGCCCAAAATAAAATTCCCTGCTCTGAAGCTGAGAGATGTAAATTGTAAAATGCCTGAATATCGAAAGTGTGTGTGCCGGGCGTTTGCAGGTAGAGATAGATCAGCCCGACAAGCATGAACAAACTTCCAACCAACGTGTAGATGAAAAACTTAATTGTGATGCGAACACGGTCTTTGCCGCCCCACATCAGGCAGATAAGGTAAATCGGAATAAGCGCAAGCTCCCAGAAGATGTAAAACAGAAATCCGTCAAGTGCAACGAATACGCCGACCAGCGCCATTTGCATCATCAATACTAAGGCATAGAACAGCGAACCGTTTTTATACTCATGCTTAAATGACGAAAGAATAATTACCGGCACAAGGAAGGTAGTCAGCAAAACCAATAACATGCTTATGCCGTCCATGCCGACTTTGAAGCTGATACCCAAGGATGGAATCCACCAAAAGTCTACCATGAATTGTGTGCCTCCATGCGGGTTGAACTGCATGGCCATCCAAACACTGAGTGCAAACTCAATGATGGCAGCGCCCAAAGCAACCTGCTTTGCATTCTCCTTTGCAATCAGCGTTGCAAGGGCAGCAACAAATGGAAAAAAGATGAGTACGCTTAACATATCAGTTCTTTGCCACAGTCCCGATAGCTCCCGACACATCGGGACGGGACACAGATTAATAATCCGATTAAAAACCTCCGAACCCCAAAATCAAGGACCGGTTCTGCAGCTATCAATTCTTAATATAAATTTACTATCAACATTATTATTATTCCAATCACCATTGCGAAGATGTAGATCCCGACTGAGCCGGCCTGCGCCAACCGCACTACTTCACTTCCGCGCACTACGCCTTTGCCAACCAGGTTCACAACACCATCAACTATTTTGACATCAAATATCTTATAACAAACATCGCTGAGCCAGTACAATGGTTTCACAAAGATCTTGTCATAAAGTTCGTCTATGTAATATTTATGGTAGAGAACGCGGTACCATGGTTTAAATTCCGCTTCGCTGAGAGAAGGAACAATTTCCTTTTTCGCAAACCTGTCGTAGGTCATGTAAATGATCAATACCAACGCCACAACAGAAATACCCATGAGCATGTATTCGAAGAAGTGTGATGGCTCTGCAAGGCTTGCAATTGCCGGTGTAGAAAGGACAGGGGCTAAAAAATTTCCGATGAGGTGATGCTCTGAGAAAACTGAAGGCAGGCCAAGAAAACCGCCGAAGGTTGAAAGTACTGCAAGGATGATCAGTGGTATGGTAACTACCGGAGGTGATTCATGTAAGTGATGCTCCTGGACATGTGTTCCCCTGAAACTTCCGAAGAAAGTAAGGAAAAATAACCTGAACATATAAACTGCTGTGATGACAGAAGTAATGGAAAGCAGAAAGAATAAAAGCTCACTGTGCATGTGTGCCTTTGCAAGTATTTCATCTTTTGAAAAGAAGCCGGCGAACGGAGGTACGCCACTGATGGCAAGGGTTCCGATCAGAAAAACAAAATAGGTAACCGGTAATTTTTTTCTCAGTCCGCCCATGCGCCTGATATCCTGTTCACCACTCATGGCATGTATTACACTTCCGGCAGCAAGGAATAACAATGCCTTGAAGAAAGCATGTGTGGTAACATGAAACAATCCTGTTGAATAAGCCCCGACTCCAAGTGCCACAAACATATACCCGAGTTGGGACAAAGTTGAGTATGCAAGTACTTTCTTGATGTCTGTCTGGGCCAAAGCAATCGTTGCAGAAAATATGGCCGTTGCCATTCCCACGATGGTTATGAACTCCAGTGTGGATGGCGCTATTGAATACAGTATATTCGAGCGAACGACCATGTAAATACCTGCGGTAACCATCGTTGCAGCATGGATTAGGGCAGAAACCGGTGTTGGTCCGGCCATGGCGTCGGGCAGCCATGTATATAAAGGTATCTGTGCGCTCTTTCCCATTGCGCCGACAAACAGCAACATGGTAATTGCAACAATGGTCGTCTGATTATCAGGAAATCCCTGAGCAGCACTAAACACATCGCTGAACTGCACGCTGCCAAATGTGACGAACATCAGAATAATGCCGAGCAAGAAACCGAGGTCACCGATGCGGTTCATGATAAATGCCTTGTTTGCGGCATTGTTGTACTCGTTGTTCTTAAACCAGAAACCAATGAGGAGGTATGAACACAATCCAACGCCTTCCCATCCGGCAAACATCAGTACGTAGTTGCTGCCTAAAACAAGAATGAGCATGAAGAAGACGAACAGGTTGAGGTAGGAAAAAAAGCGACCGAAAGCTTCATCATGAGCCATGTAACCAATTGAGTAAACATGGATCAGAAAACCAACTCCTGTGATGATAAGGAGCATGACACATGAAATCGGATCGATAAGAAATGATATTGGAATCTTTAGCGAACCAACGTTTATCCAATCAAAATAGGTAATTGTAACAGGTTCTGATAATTGAAAGAATAAACCGCAGGAAATAACAAATGAACCGAAAACGGTAAGAGAGCCGATAACTCCTGCTGATCTTCCGGGTAGTTGCTTCTGAAAAAAGCTGATGCACAAAAAGCCCAACAGGGGGAGTACAGGAATCAGCCAGGCGAATTGCAGCATGCTTATTTCTCAGGTTTGTGCGCGGCAAATATATAGGATTCTATGAATTACAGCGGAGGATATAAATCAGGTTGTGAAATGGGTTAATTATTATAAAGGGTATTCTTAGATGAATTTCTTCTCTGGAATTTTAATTAAGAAAGAATACGCCTAAACCACGGAAATATATTGAAGAAAAATCTCTGTGGACCTCTCTGCCTCCGTGGTGAACGGCTGTTAT
>CAYHHK010000209.1:0-3409 GCA_964356415.1 uncultured Flavobacteriales bacterium | reverse complement strand
GGATCCTGATTTAATCAATGCCGGTAAACAAACAGTGACCTTGCTTCCGGGCTCATCCATTTTTGATTCGGCTTTGAGTTTTGGAATGATCCGCGCGCAGAAAGTTGACCTGACCATTCTAGGTGCAATGGAGGTGAGTGAGAATGGCGACATCGCCAACTGGAAAATTCCGGGGAAGATGGTGAAAGGCATGGGCGGGGCGATGGACCTTGTAGCATCAGCAAAGAATATCATTGTTGCAATGCAGCATGTGAATAAGGCCGGCGAATCAAAATTATTGCCGAAGTGTTCGTTGCCCATTACGGGATTAAGATGTATTAAAAGAATAGTTACCGAACTTGCTGTGGTAGACGTTTTGCCACAAGGTGGATTCAAACTGATTGAACGTGCGCCCGGTGTTTCGGTTGAAGAGATAAAGAATGCAACTGCAGGAAGAATGATCGTTGAGAGTGACATTCCGGAGATGGTCATCGATTAGTCTTATACCGGAAAAATGATGAGGGCTTTGGTATCCGCCAATTATTTTTCAAAAATATTTTTCCCACTTTTTCTCATTGTCGGCCTTTTCATCTTCTGGGATTTTGGAATTTCCTGGGATGAAGGAATTAACAGGATAGGAACTGCGTTGCCGGAATTCAATTATGTTTTTCATGGTGATCAGCAGCATCTTCTCGAAAGTTCTGAAAAATACCATGGGCCATCTTTTGAATTGTTGCTTTTGTCGGCTGAGCGTATTGCCAATGTCACAGACACGCGATCAATATATTTACTAAGACATTTCATTACATTTTTCTTTTTCTGGCTATCGTCTCTGTTCTTGTTTTTACTGGTAAGGAAACTATTCACCAGGGATTGGATTGCAATTGCCTGTGTGCTGATGTATGTGCTGAGTCCGCGGATTTTTGGAGAATCCTTTTTCAATTCAAAGGATATTGGTTGTTTGTCATTCTTCACTATATCTCTTTATACGCTTCATCGATTCATTTTCCGAAAAACTTTGTGGAACGGATTCCTTCATGCACTGGTAACCGGTTTTATGATAGACATCAGGATCACCGGGTTGATCATGCCATTTGTTACAACGTTGGTCTGGGTAATAGATTTCTTTGTTGCTAAGAATAGAAGCAATTTTTCTGCGAGACAGATCTTAGTATTTCCGGCTTATTTCGCACTACAGATTATATTTATTGTGATGTTCTGGCCGGTGTTGTGGCTGAATCCGGTTCTTCATTTACAGGAAGCATTTGCACAGATGAGCAACTACCCCTGGAACGGGAATGTGATATTTATGGGAGAAGCAATGGCAGCTAAAAATATTCCCTGGTATTTTATTCCGTTTTGGATGCTGATCAGCATTCCTGTTTTGTATTCTGTTCTGTTTATTGGCGGAATTGTTTTTTGCATCCTGAAGCTTCTCCGTTTGCGGCAAGACAATGATCCGGCCGATCAGTTCATTTTTGTTGTGACAATGCTCGTATTAATTCCCATTGCAGCTGTGATTTTGCTCCAATCAGTTGTTTATGACGGATGGAGACATTTGTATTTTGTGTATGCACCTTTTGTTATTGTGGCCGGATATGGTTTGGAATTTATGCTTAGGAAGTTCAATACAACTTTTCAAATGAGATTTATTAACGCTGTATTGAGTTTGCAGTTTCTGATGGTTGTTTTTACTATTTTTTCTGATCACCCACTTCAATATGTGTATTTCAATTTACCGGCACGATTGGCCTTTTCCCCGGTCGCACAAAATTTTGATGGCGATTTCTGGGGAATATCATACAGAAGCGGACTGGAGGATATTCTTGAAAAGGACTCGTCTGCACTTATTCACGTGCGTGTTGAGAATGATCCGGGAATTTTTAATCTTGAAATACTACCACCTGAACAACGAAATCGTTTTTCCATTCATGGTGAGTTGCATGAATGCGATTACTGGCTTGCGGAGTTTCGCGGTAGAACGATCAACCCGGATAAAGTAAATGCAAAAATATTTGATAAGGTTGATAATTCCTCCGGAAGGCTGCTGACAATTTATAAGGGATTAAGAAGTGAAACAGCACAGGAAGAGATATTTAATTTAGAAATTGATTTTGAAGATACTTCAATAAGTAAAAGGGTTTCGCCGGCGTTTTTCGCAAGTGGAAAATTCAGTCAGGAGTTGAACCCCAATTTCGGTTCCAGCGACCCGCTGTATTTTACAACAGCAGGTTTGGGAGAAGAAGAAGTAGAGGAGGTGGAGATGCAGGTCATGGTCAATTCGGAGGTCTATAATCCAAATGCAGTAATGGTGCTGAAAGTTATGCGGCGTGATTCACTTGTTTACCGGAGCACTGAAAGTCTTCAGTACAGGTTAAATGATCCCGGCAACTGGACTGCTTTCAGGTGGAATGTTACTTTGGTTCAATCAGATATTCGTCAAGGAGATGTGGTAATGGCTAATGTCTGGAACCTTGAGCAGTCGAGGGTGTATGTGGATGCCTTGAGAATTTCTGTAAAAAGATACAATATAGGCAATGCAATTAATTACTTTCCGGAATGAAAATCACTCATTAATCTTGAATCCAATAAAAGCAATTCCATAAGCAGCCTTAGGCTTAGCATGGACAATCTTTTATTCAAATGATAAAATGATTAATTAATTTTAATCAAACGCACAGTAATCCCTTCGTCAGTCCGGATAAAATAACATCCTTTTCGAAGGTTTGAAATATCAGCTTCGCTTGAATTTTTAATGTAGATCAGTTCCTGTCCGATATCATTGAACAATCGGAAAGTGACCTGCCTGTTGAAATGCAGGAGACCGGAGCTTAAAGGATTTGGATATACCTGTAAGCCCGGAACAGAGGGTAACTCAGTTACATCGATGTGGATATTGGTGGAACCCGGAGTGGTGTAACTAAAAAACTCCCATGAAGGATTTCCGTCGGGATACCGACCGTATGAGGTGTCGGTTATCTGAAATCCGAAAGAGATAGAATCGATTATCGAAAGTCCATCAGGAGCGGTAAGATAAAGTTGATCACCACCGGCATTCAGATTGAAAGAAGTGTGTATGCACCCTTGGGCTGTTTCACCATCAGCGTACAAAAGCTTGAAACCATGTGCGCCAACAATAACTGAATCATTTCCCGCAAAGCGATGTTTTGAGAGATAATCGAATTCGTCAGAAACAAACCATCCTTGCAGATTCACTGCAGTATCATTTGGATTATATATTTCAAACCAGTCGGGAGTTCCGCCGTAATTATCAACTGTAGAATTATTACTTGCGCAAATTTCATTGATATAAAGAATGGGATAAACGGTTGGCTGGTAATCAGGATCAATGTCAAACAATGCAGTGAAGAGGCTATCTCCATTTAGAATTATCAAGGCTGTGTCGCTGGTTGCGCCTGTTTCAAGCCAC
>CAYHHK010000208.1:0-3523 GCA_964356415.1 uncultured Flavobacteriales bacterium | reverse complement strand
TGGCATTGCTTCCCCAAGGATCTCCTGAAAGAAAAGTACGCGTACTGAAAATGATTGAAGCGCATGATGAGGCAGGTTTTGGTTCTTGTACAAATACAGGCGCATGCGAAGCAGAATGCCCGAAAGAAATTTCGATATCTCATATTGCAAGGTTGAACAGGGAATTTGGGATGGCTTCGCTGGAGAGCTGATTTGATAATGATCTCCGGCCATTCCTGATTTGTGCTGAATGATCAGTCCCGATCATAATTAGGACCATTGCTGATCAACCCAACAATTATTTTTTATTCCCAGTACTGCTTGGAGGGTAAGGGTATTTTTTTCACCTTTATACTCGCTCTTTAAAAGAACAAGTGAGAAGTTGTATTTTTGATGCTGATCATTTCTGCTGATGCCGGATTTCAACCGGTCTATTATCCTTCAGGCGAAAATCGGGCAGTTCTGAAAAATAATATTTTGTTTGTATAACCCATCCTTCAAAATGAAAAAAGCCACGCTATTACTTGCCTCCATGCTGCTTGCTTTAGTGAATTGCAGCGCACAATCGAAATTTACAAGGACTTTAAAATCGGCAAATTATCGGCTGGATTGGCACCTTGCCAAACAAACGGCGGATAGTGGTTATATTCTGCTGGGTAGTGCCAAGGATACGGCAGGCTCAACCGATGTCTGGAATATTTTTCTCGCCAAGTTGAATGCCATAGGAGATACTGTCTGGACGAATCAGATAGCAGGGAACAGCGATCTGCATCCCGTCAATATTGAAGAAACGACCGATGGATTTATAATTTTAACAGGTGTGAATACATATGGTGCCGGGAGTTATGACTGGATGTTAATTAAGACTGATACTGCAGGCAATTTTCAATGGGCAAAAACTTATGGCGGAATTTACAATGATGTAATAAGATCCATCAAAAGAACTTCCGATAATGGATTCATATTGTGCGGCGCATCGGGCGGAGCGTCAGATGACAAGGTTGGTGTTGTGAAAATTAATAGCACAGGAGATACTGTCTGGACAAAAGATTTAGCTTACCTGAATATCAGTGCCAGCTACACATTTGAAACGTCGGATGGGGGGATTGTCATTTTGGGGTCCATCAATTATCAGGATGGATTTATGTGCAAACTATCTTCATCCGGTGTTCTGTTATGGACAAGAATAGTAAGCCATGATATATGGCATTATCTGATTGCAACGCATGCATTTGAAACCAATGACGGAAGTATTGTAGTTGCCTCAATGCCACAATCAGCGGGTAATATTTCAGATGTCTGCAAGGTAGATTCAGCAGGGAACCTTGTTTTTAAAAAGAGGTTGAAGCCCGGCACAAGTAATTTTAATTCTTTCAATATGTGCCAATTAAGTAATGGAAGAATTAATTTGGTTTATGCAACGGCATCCTCTCCGTACTTTTTATTGCAAGTGGTGCTGGATTCAGCAGGCAATACGTTGGATGCCAAATCTCTCCCTGGGATACGTGTATTGTGGTCGGCTCCCGAACTTACAAATGACGGAGGTGTGATCTGTTTCGATTTTGAAGGGAAGACTACCAAAATAGATTCGTCATTTGATTCAGAGTGCATTGCTTCAATACCTTATACTGAATTAGTAGAAGACACTTTTTCAATTTCTGCTGTTACCTTAACAGCCGGTAGCATTCCAAATTGGACAATCACGAACCCGGTGCTTACTGATGGCGGATATGTGTTTAACCGTGTTGAAGCCCCCTGCATGCCCAATGCGTCTATTTGTCTCGTTACGGTCGACCCTGCCATACAAAAGAACCTGATTGTATGGGAGAAAAATACTGACACCACATTTGTGGATTCATACAATATTTATAAAGAGACAGCCATCGCTGATTCGTATGCGAAAATAGGCACCGTTCCTGTAAGCCAATACAGTACGTTTCTTGATTCAGCTTCGAATCCCGGCGAGCAGGCCGACCGGTATTGTATCACTCCTGCATGGCATGGATATGAAAAGGAATTGTTATCCGGTCATAAAACCATTCACTTGACGATTAATTTGGGATTGCCTCCGAATATCAACCTCATTTGGAGTGATTATATAGGATTTAGTTACTCTTCATATGTTATCTGGCGTGGGAATGCTGCAGGTGCTTCTATCATTGCGACCCTGCCGTACGGAACAAATAGTTTCACCGATTTAGCACCGCCCCAGAATGACACACTTTATTTTATAGAAGTTGTTCATGCACCGTGTAATCCTTCTTTCAGGTGGAGTGGATCAGAAAATGATGGAAGCGGCAACAGCCAGCTGAGCAGTTTTACAAGCACTCGTTCAAATGTTGTTAGCAAGGGAAGCTCCATCGGTATTGAAGAGCTGAATGGAACTGCGGGGCCGTTATCGATTTTCCCGAATCCCTCCACTGGCTCTTTTCAAATTGCAATTCCGGTCGAACTGATTCATGAAAAGGATGTTGGTTTATCGATTTACAACAGCATTGGCGGCCTGATGCTGCAAGAAAAATTGCAAGTTCAGGATGGTAAAATGAAAGTGAGCATGGATAAGGAAGCGGCAGGTATTTACTATGCGGTGCTGAGTACAAGCCACAAGGTCTACAGCGGAAAGATTGTGGTTGAATAAGATTTTAACATTCTTCAGCTTTTAATTTTCCAGCAAGGGATTCTTTATTTTCGCTGCATAATATTATGCTTTATAAAATTTCAATGTTCCTCTTGGTTGCTGTGGTTGTAATCGGCTGTAACCCTGAAAGGACCAAATTAGCGTACACAATAAATAATAAAATGACATTAAACGATCCTCATTCTTTCGCACGGCCTGAAGAAGCCGTCATCAAGCACCTTGACCTGAACCTTACAGTAGATTTCGCAAAGAAAATTCTTTCCGGGTGTGCTACGATTGATGTTGAGCTGAAAAATAATTCTACTCAGGTTATTCTCGATACACGGGATCTGAAAATTGAAAAAGTTATACTTGAGGATGGCAATGAAGCAAAATTTCAAATGGGAGAAAAGGTCAATTATCTGGGACAAGCATTGACGATAAATTGCAAACCCACAACAGTGAAACTGACAATTTATTACTCAACATCCCCGGAAGCAGCGGCAGTGCAGTGGCTTTCTCCGGCCCAAACAGCAGGGAAAAAATCTCCATTTCTCTTCACACAATCACAGGCCATACTTGCACGCACCTGGGTTCCCATTCAGGATAGTCCCGGAATCCGCTTTACTTATTCAGCAACCATTAAAGTTCCCAAAGAACTAATGGCATTGATGAGTGCTGAAAATCCGCAGCAGAAAAGCACCGATGGTATTTATAATTTCAAAATGCCTCAGCCAATTCCTGCATACCTGCTTGCACTTGCAGTTGGAGATTTGGTTTTCAAATCTTTTGACAAACGCACAGGTGTGTATGCCGAACCGGCTACAATCGACAAAGCCGTATATGAATTTGTTGACCTTCCCAAAATGGTTGATGCTGCAGAAAAATTATACGGACCTTATGCATGGGGACAATATGATCTCATCA
>CAYHHK010000207.1:0-3579 GCA_964356415.1 uncultured Flavobacteriales bacterium | reverse complement strand
ATCAATTAATTAATTAACTTTGACAAAATGTTGCGTTAGAAACTTGAAGCGAAGTGTTCAAACTTACCAATTTTTTTGAATATAGACTGATCTTTAAACCTTAGAAACTGAAAATAAGGAACGGCTCAAGTTGGTTTTGCTCCTTCACTTTTTGTGCTTGATTTACGATTTGACTAACTTAAACATTTAAGGGAATTGTTAAAACAGCCTTAAACGCAAAGAACGCAATGAGAATGCGCGCCAAGTACGCAGAGAAAGCCCTGATAACGATTCGGGAATACCAATTTTATTGCCCTCCGAACAATGACATGAGAAATGCATTGACTAAAATTGAAGTACCGGGAAAGTGCCGGGCAACCATAGAAAATGAACTGCCCGGCTTAAAACAAGCAATCAGTCACGCTCAGTTGCGGTAACATCCATTGCAAAAGGGAATCGGTATTTAAAACTCTTACCTGAAGAAGTAACGGCACTGTTATCGGTCTTGTCAAATTCTTCCTTTGTCATAACCGAAAGCGCATTCATTTTTGCAGCCTTCAGCGAAGTATTCAGTTTTGGTAATTCATTTTTCCAAATCGCATCTGCCAGTTCCTTTTGCTTTTTCAATTCAACAGAAAGGCCTTTTAAACGATCTAATTGTGAATCTGTAGGTCTTCCGTCATAGCCAACAATTGATCCGTACAGTTCGCTGAGCTTTTCCCTGATTCTTTCTTCACCTGTAATTCCCTGCCCTTCTTTAGTTGCTACAAGTTCTTTCCGGATTTTCGCAAGTTTGTCGGCATAACCTTGTAACGATTTTTTCAAGGACGCATTGGTTGTGGAGGTCATTGCAGATTTTGTTGAATCGATCATTCCCAACACCTGGTGATTTAATAAAGCGAGTTCTTCAGTCAGGCTGTAAACCTCTTTTGTTGCACTCCGGTGAGCAGCTATGTCTTCATCGCTGTGAGATGAAATCGGATCTTTCACCAACTCCACTGTTCCGGTAAACGTCTTATCGCCTTTGGTAATTTTCACTGTATACGTTCCGGGTTCTACCAACGGTCCGAAGAAGCCTGCGCCATCAGCACGTACTCCTTTTGCAACACGCGGTGGTTTTGTTCTCATGCTCCAACTGATCTTATTAATGCCTTTGCGTTTTGTTGCAGGAACAGAACCAAGAGATTTTCCATCCTTGTCAAACATTTCAATCTTCAGATCTCCGGTAGTAATACGGTCTTTGAGATAATAAATGATCCGGCAATCTTCAGGAGAATTGGGGCCCGTAAAACTTCCTGCTGTAGGATACGCACCGCCCCAATGGCCGTTTGTAACAGGAGTAGGCCGTGATTTCAAAATTGTGAGGTCAGTTTCCAGCACTTCAGTTGTTAGCTGGCGGATGGGTGAAATATCGTCGACGATGAGGATACCACGGCCATGCGTAGCAAGTACCAGGTCATTTGTCTTTTCATCGATCTGTATATCCCTCACTGCACAATTTGGAATTTTTGCATTCATCTGAGCCCAGCTGTCGCCACCATCAATAGAGACATACAAACCGAATTCGGCTCCGAGGAAAAGAAGGTTTTTATTTACACCATCTTCCTTAATCTTATGAGCATAACCTGCATGCAGATCAACTGAATTAAGTTGCTTCCATGTTCTTCCAAGGTCACCGGAACGGTAGCAATATGTATTCATATCACCATACATGTGGTTTTCAAAAGTGACATACACAACGTTCTTATCGAACTTGCTTGGCTCAATACTGCTCACCCATGATTGCGCAGGCATACCGGTGACGTATTGGTTCACCTTCGTCCATTTTTTTCCGCCATCAGTGCTAAGCTGAAGATTTCCATCATCGGTTCCAACCCAGATCATGTTTGCGTCAAGGGGAGATTCTGCAATTGTGAAAATTGTGCAATGGTTTTCCGCAGATGAATTATCTGTAGTCACTCCCCCACTCTCTTCCTGCTTCTGCTTGACTGGGTCATTGGTTGTCAGGTCCGGAGAGATCCGCTCCCAAGTTCGTCCCTGGTTGCTGCTGCGGTGCAGGTATTGGGAACCCATGTACAGTTTCTTGCTTGAAGCGCCGATGTAAATTGGCGTATTCCAGTTGAAGCGCAATTTGGATTCACCTGCAAGCGGCTGCGGCTGAATGTCGAGGTATTCATTGGTTTTTTTATTCATACGGAAAGCATGACCTCCCTGGTATTCTGAATAGATCACGTCTTTGTCAGATGGATCCGGTTGTGTCCAAAAACCATCGCCAAATCCAACGTTAACCCAGTCACCATTGTCAATTCCTCCAATGCTTTGTGATGCAGTCATCCAGGAACCATTGTCCTGGAGCCCACCATATACATTGTAAGGAACAGCCTCATCAATTTGCGCATGATAAAACTGGGATACAGGAATGCAGTTCAGAAATAACCAGTTGTTTCCTTTATCCATGCTCATGTAAACTCCGCCATCAGTGCCGAGAAGCAGATGAGAAGTATTGTTCGGGTTAATCCACAGTGCATGATGGTCACTGTGCACCCATCCACCCTGATAGCCGCCTTCTTTAAAACTCTTTCCGCCGTCTTCGCTGATGGATAGTGACCATGCAGGTCGATACACACGCATCGGATCAGTCGGGTCAACTGTAATCACGCTGAAATAAAAAGGGCGGCCCTCAACATTATAATTGCTGCCCTGTTCTGCCCAACTGGCTCCTCCGTCAGTGCTGAGGTATAAAACCGTTTTCTTTGCTTCAACAATTGCGAAAAGGTTATCAGGTTTGCTCGGAGCAAGTGTCAGGGCTACACGGCCAAATTCCGTTACAGGTAATCCTTTGGTCAACTTATTCCACGTCTTTCCTCCATCCGTACTTTTATATACGGCACTTCCTTTACCGCCTGAAGAAAATGAATAAGGCTTTCTCCGGAACTCCCATGTAGTTGCATAAATGATGTCAGGATTTTGTGGATTGATAAGCACCTCAGCACAACCGGTTTTTTCATTTACGTAAAGGATGTTGTTCCAGGTTTTTCCGCCATCGGTAGTTTTGTACAAGCCGCGGTTTTTGCTGTCGCTCCACAATGGGCCGGGAACAGCAACATACACCTCATCATGTTTTTTCGGATTGATGGCAATCCGGCTGATGTGCTCGGAAGAATCAAGTCCGATCTTAACCCAGTTCTCTCCTGCATCAGTGGACTTATACAAACCTGAACCAATGCTGACGCTGTTTCTCATATTCGATTCACCTGTTCCACACCATACAATATCAGGATTACTTTGATCAACAGTTATGGCACCAACTGATTGATTGTATTTATCAAAGATGGATTTGAATAATGTTCCTCCCGTTGTCGACTTCCATACTCCACCTCCTGCAGTGCCCACATAAATAGTACGCGGATCCTTCGTAACAACATCAATGGCTGTAATACGGCCTCCCATTACGGCTGGTCCGATCTGACGAGCTTCCATCATGCCCAGTGTTCCACTGGTGATCTTAGGCTTCGTTTGCGCTGAGGAGTCTGAAAAGACAAATGATGAAATGGCAGCGATAAGGAGAAGTTTGGTTTTCATTGGAGTGAAGATGTGAGA
>CAYHHK010000206.1:0-3880 GCA_964356415.1 uncultured Flavobacteriales bacterium | reverse complement strand
GCATCACCGCAAAGCATAAAACGTTCTCCCGAAATTGTCCTTTCTTTTCCTCCCAACGGCAAACCAAACCCTTTTACATCATCAACCAACTCTGCACCTGCAAATCGCTTTGAAAACGCCGGCGATGACTGAATGATTTGTTTGAGTGAAAGTTTGAGGTCTATTCTTCTCTCTTTGATATCAGAGCTCAGCATCCCGAAGCCAACATTGCATAGGTTATCATTCAACGGGAAAATCCAGAAGTAACCCGGAAGAAATCCCTTTACAAGGTGTATTTCGAGCATCTCACTGCCTGTAGTTCCTTCTACATTTTTGTAGTATGCGCGTACAGCACCTGAATAGTGGCGATGATCTACTTTAAAATCTGCAAGCTTTTTTGCTACAATAGAATGGGCGCCATCGCAACCAATGACAAGCGAAGCAAAGATTGTTCTTTCTCCTTGCAAGTTGAGCTGAACGCTGCCTGAATCTGTTTTGATATCCCTGATCTCTGAAAAGATCATTTCCAGATTATTCTGTCCCGATGTTTTCCCAAAAAGCCAGGAATCAAAATCCAACCGCCGCGAAACATATCCGGGATTTACAAAATTGACCTCAATGGTTTTTCCATTGGGCGAAAATAACTTCCATCCTGAAGATCTGTTTTTAGAAGGATATCCCTCAAGTTCTGCTAAAAGATCAGGACTGATATCCCTGAGCACCTTTTTTACCCTGCCGCCAATGGCATCTCCGCAGATTTTATCCCTCGGAAAAGTTGATCTGTCAATCATTGCTACTTTCAACCCTGAATTTTTCAAAGCAAGCGCACAGGCTGAACCGGCCGGTCCGGAACCTGCAATCACTATGTCGAAAAATTGTTCGCTCACTATTGCTTTGAGATAAATTTGGGTAAATCTAATACGTTTATGCAGGTCACTTCCAAAGAGATCTAATTTTTTCTACCCTCAATGATTTCAAACACAATGCTATCCTTAACCCCGGATTAGTATTATCGGCACTGGAAAAACAGGCCACTCCTACGGAGTTCCTGGAATTATTTTAACATATATTTCTACAAACAGCTCGCTCCTATGGAGCTCTAAATGCCATTCCCTGCATATTGTAAAAAAAGTCTGCATGAGTAGGCCTGTTTACTTAATGAAATGGCCCCACGGCAAGATGGGATGAAATTTCTTATTACAATTCGACAGTACTGTAAAACTGTGGTTCCAATGTTGCCTAAACATGGAGTTCCATAGGAACGGCCTGTTTGTAGTTTTGTAAAACCCTGACAATAAGAGCGCCATCGGCGCGGCCTGTTATAAGGGATTCGGGAGAAATAAACGGTAGCATATTGGTATAAAGAAAATATTATCCAGAAACAATGCTATCTTATTTCTAATTTCGGCTGCGAAAACAAATTGGCTTTGGGCGTACTGATCAAAAATATTAAATCATTGGTGGGAGTTGATGATAGACTGCCCTTGAAAGTGAGTGGAAAGGAAATGTCTCATATTCAATCAATCGGGCATTCATACCTGATACTGGAAGATGGTATTATCCGGGAGTTTGGAAAAATGGATGACCTTCCCTCTTCTTCGTTCGATTTTCAAGGATTAGTGGTTATTGATGCTTCCGGCAAATTCGTCCTTCCCTCCTTTTGCGACTCTCATACTCATCTCGTTTATGCAACCTCACGTGAAGGTGAATTTGTAGATCGCATCAATGGACTTACCTATCAGCAGGTGGCTGAAAGAGGTGGAGGCATTCTCAATTCAGTGAAGAAACTGAGAGAAGCATCGGAAGAAGAACTGTATCATTCAGCATGGAAACGCCTCGATGAAATCATGATGCTCGGAACCGGGGCCGTTGAAATCAAAAGCGGGTATGGTTTAAATACTGAAAGTGAACTGAAAATGCTCCGTGTAATCAAACGCCTGAAGGAAAATCATCCCCTTACCATCAAATCAACTTTCCTCGGTGCGCATGCAATACCTGCAGAATATAAAAATAATAAAGAAGGTTATATGCGCCTCATTACGGATGAAATGATGCCTCGCATTGCTGAAGAAAAGCTCGCTGACTATTGCGATGTTTTTTGCGAGAATGGCTACTTTACAAAAGAGGAAACAAAAAAAATTCTGGAAACAGGAATAAAGTACGGAATGAAATCAAAGGTACATGCTGAACAACTTAGTCACAGTGGAGGGATCCTGGCAGGTATTGAATGCAATGCCATCAGCGTGGACCACCTCGAATATTGCAATGACGAGGATATTGCGGCCTTGATAAAATCAGGGACAATACCGACAATTCTCCCCGGAGCGCAATTCTTTCTTCAACTGCCCCACCCGCCGGTAAGAAAAATGATTGATGCCGGACTTCCCGTTGCCATCGCCAGTGATTTCAATCCGGGTTCATCTCCATCGGGAAATATGATGCAGATGATTTCACTTGCCTGCATTCAATATAAAATGACACCGCAAGAAGCTTTCAATGCCGCAACCTTGAATTCTGCATTCGCCATGGATATAAGTGCAACACATGGATCCATTGCCATCGGTAAAAAAGCAAATGTGATTGTCACGAAGGAAATTCCTTCGCTGGCATATATTCCGTATTCTTTCGGAAGCAACCTCATAGACCAATTGATCATAAATGGAGAAATAAAAAATGCTGAATGAAATCGTAACGGATGTTTGCAGGCAGTTGGATGAAGCAAAAATTGAGTACATGCTTTCAGGAAGTGTTGCGATGGGTATCTATGTCCCGAGCCGAAACTCACTCGATGTTGATGTAGTCATCAACCTGAAAGAAGAGGACATCAGCACATTTATTAATCTATTTTCAAAACGCTATTACATGAATCCGGCCACCATAAGGGAAGAAGTAAAAAGCAGGGGAATGTTCAATATGATTGACAACCAGTCGTCCTTCAAGGTTGATTTTCTGATTCTAAAAAATTCAGAATATCGCAGTCATGAATTCGAGAGAAAATACAAAGTGAATTTTCTTGGAACTGAAATCTGGACAGTTTCTATTGAAGATTTAATACTTTCAAAATTAATCTGGATCCAGGAACTTGAAAGCGACATGCAAAAGCGTGATATTGCGTCTCTTCTTCTGTACAAACCAATCGACTTTAATTACTTATCAAAATGGATAACAAAGCTGCATCTCAATACTTACAATCTGTTATAAAAGACACTCCAATCGGGATTTTAGAAATGCAACAGGAAATCTGGCAAAAAAAACCTGTTGAGGACCGGCTAATTATGACTTGCAATCATATTGATTCCAGCCGGAGGATTTTTGAAAATAGTATACGGAACAGAAACCCGCACTGGAGCGAAACAGATGTGCGATCAGAGGCATTCCGAAGCACCTATCATGAGATCTTTTCTGAAGATGATATCGAAAAAATAATTTATTCAATAAAAAACTACAATAAAGCTGATTCTCCTAATTCATAATCAAACATGAGCCAACTTATCGAATGCGTTCCAAACTTCAGTGAAGGAAACGACCTGAATATTATTAAGCAGATCACCGATCAGATAGAAACCGTTGACGGCGTAAAACTCCTGAATGTTGATCCCGGAAAAGCAACGAACAGAACAGTAGTGACTCTTGTAGGACCTCCCCAGCTGGTTATTGAAGCCGCCTTCCGTGCCATCAAAAAAGCTGCTGAACTGATTGACATGAGTAAGCACAAAGGTGAACATCCACGGATGGGAGCCACCGATGTATGCCCGCTCATTCCGATTGCAAATATTTCAATGGAAGAAACAGCTGCATTCGCTCAACAACTGGCAAAACGTGTTGGGGAAGAATTGAAAATCCCTGCTTACCTGTATGAAGCAGCACAAAAAAATCCATCCAGGAAGAACCTTTCCATCAT
>CAYHHK010000205.1:2859-3976 GCA_964356415.1 uncultured Flavobacteriales bacterium | reverse complement strand
CCAACTACCAACTACCAACTACCAACTACCAACTACCAACTACCAACTACCAACTGCCAACTGCCAACTGCCTACCGCCTACCGCCCACACTCATTCCCCACCAGTACTAAACGCCCTCATACTAATACTCCCGATCGTTTCTTCATTCGTAAACCGTATGTTTTCATTTTTATCTGTAAGTCCGAGCGAATAGATCATGGGTACATAGTGGTCAACAGTTGGAACACTCAGTTTTGCTGCTTTACCTTGTTTTTCAAAATCAATTAGTGATTGAAAATCTTTGGCGACGATTTTGTTTTTCACCCATTGGTCAAATTCCGTTGTCCAGTCATAGGGTGTCATGTCATTCGGCCTGGAAAAGAACATTTGCAGGTTGTGCACAATATTTCCACTGCCGATGATAAGTACGCCCTTGTCTCTGAGTTTTTTCAAACGTGCAGCAACATCAAAATGATATTGCATCGGTTTGTAATAGTCTATGCTTAATTGAAACACGGGTATCTTCGCGCCGGGGAAAAGATGCAGCAGAATGGTCCAGGCGCCATGGTCCAATCCCCATTCAGTATCTTCTTTTACTTCCGGCAAAAGTTTCATCAATTCTTTAGCATATTGCGGAGAACCGGGCGCAGGATAGGTTTGTTTGTAGAGTTCTCCGGGAAACCCGCCAAAGTCATAAATGGTTTCAGGTGCAGGGTTCGTACTCACAAATGTTCCCTTTGTGAGCCAGTGAGCACTCACAACCAGAATTGCATTTGGTTTTTCCTGAACACTTTTACCCATTGCTTCCCAGCTGCGTGTGTATGAGTTGTCTTCAATGGCATTCATCGGGCTGCCATGGCCAACAAAGAATACCGGCATCCTTACGGACTTTTCGTAAGTGTCAGTGACGTTCTTCAGATCATTCAGATTCATGGCGCTTGCTGCTATTGGTAGTGCTGAGATAGCTTGTATGAATTTTCTTCTGTCCATAACTTATGATGCAAAAATGCAATGAGTTGAAGGGCCGTTGCATTGATGTAGGATAAGAAAGATAAATAGATAACGATTTTCCGTTATTCAGCCACTAACAAAATAGCAAGGAAGATTGTTCAGCTATCGCCCCAATAAAAAAACCAC
>CAYHHK010000205.1:0-2759 GCA_964356415.1 uncultured Flavobacteriales bacterium | reverse complement strand
GCAATGCGGACGAGGTCACTGCCGGGATCAGCAACAGCAGGACAACCCGCTTCTGAAATTAGTCCGATATTTTTTCCATCGAGCAAAGGCTTAAGCAGTCCGGTAACTTCAACAGCTTTTGTATGCTCATTAAGTTCATGCATACTTGCATCCTGAAGCGGTATTGGATATTGAACGGCTTTTAAAAAATGTCTTGCCGTCTTTTCGTTTTCTACAACGAAGTGATTGATTAAGTATAGTATTTCTCTGGTTTGAGCAGGAATGACAGCTGCATTTTCTTCACTGAGTAAGCTGGGAATCAGATAAAGTATTCCTTTTTTCATAAGGAGAATTAGCGAAGACTTATAAGAAGAGAATCACATGCTTTGTCCATCATTTTGAAAACATCCGTAAATCCATCATCGCCGCCATACCAAGGATCAGGCACCTCGCGGTTACTTCCGGGCTCATCAAGTTCCAACAGTAATTTTACTTTTACGGAATCCCTCTCATTGCGTGCAAGTTTAAGCACATCCCTGAGGTTGGCATGATCCATCACAAAAATAAAGTCAAATTCATCAAAATCTCTTTGCGAAAATTTACGTGCAATTTGTTTTGAAATATCCACGCCGAACTTTTTTGCAGTTTGAACTGCCCGTCTGTCGGGATGATCGCCTGAATGCCACCCGCCTGTGCCGGCTGAGTCCACAAAAATATTTAGGCCTTGATCTTTTGCCTTATGCTTCAGGATTCCTTCTGCCATCGGCGACCGGCAAATATTGCCTAAGCATACCATCAGTATTTTCAATTGCACAGCTTCTGCTTTTCCCAAAATTCTTTAACCGAAATTTTACCTCTTCCCATTCATAATTCGAAAATTCGATATTCGTAAATTCGTAAGGATTCGTTATTCGTACCTCGTTATTCGCACCATTTACTTTGCAACTTCCACCGAAAAGTTCTTACTCAGATCAGCCGGAGGAAAACCTTCTTCAATTTTTATTTCCTCTTCAACTACCGGAAATCCATAGCCTTCAACCTTTAAAAAATATTCTCCCGGAGAAGCATTCAGCACATATTCATTGCTGATGAAATAGGGCTTATAAACTGCAAGCACTTTTTTATCAGGCTTACTAAGAAGTGAAACCTGCCGCAGTTCAACCTTCGCGCCGTTTGGACTGCTCACTACTCCTGAGATCAATGATCGGAATGGATGTGAAGTTGTATCTTTGAAAGTAATTTTATAAATATCCCTGTCGCCGAGACCACCTTCACGAATTGACGCCATGTATGCATGCCGTTCATTTCCTGTCATAGAGAATGAAGTCTGATCGTCTGCATCATTGATAGGATATCCAAGATTTTTAGGTTCACTCCATTTAGAAGTACCGGAATCATAGGTGGAATAAAAAATATCAAAACCACCCATGCTGCTATGGCCTTTCGAACAGAAATAAAGTGTGCGGCCATCCAGTGAAATATACGGATCGGTTTCATCATATTTTGTGTTGATGGTTGGACCCATGTTTTGCGGTGTGCTCCATTCTCCGGTGGTTTGGCGAATGCAGAACCAAAGGTCAGACATGCCCTGACCATCTTTTTTATCACTTGAAAAATAAAGTACTTGTCCGTCATTGCTAAGGCATGCGCTGTTTTCAATCGTCTTTCCATTTACGGTCGGGCTCATCATGATTGATTTTTGCCAGTTGCGCCCTTTCAGCATCGAGATTCCGAGGTCGCCGAAAAATTCCATGTTGTCGAAATATATCAGCAGTTGGTTTCCATCATGCGTCATACCAACGGTTTCTTCATCCCAATCTGAATTAACTGTTGCACCCACACTGCGAGCCTTAGTCCATATTGTATCACGCCACATAGAAGAAAAGACATCTGCAGTATAAACACCAATTTCAGGAATAAATCCTCCCATATTTCCTTTTCTTCTGGAAGTAAATGCAAGGGTTTTTCCGTCTGCAGAAATTATCGGATTGTATTCATCAAACGGCGTATTGATAAGCTTTGTCATGTTTTCGTAGGTTAAATCCAAAGGGTGAACAGCAATTTGTTTTCCGTTGTTGCACATCTCGATCATGCGTTCCACCGGGAGGAAATCTTTCGATGGTTTGAGGATTCCATTCGTTTTGCTTGTGTTAAAAGCAGTAATGGCATCATCCCATTTATTGGCATTCATATACGCCATGCCCAGGTAATACCAGACATCTTTTTTTGATCCAGAAGCTTTACTTGCTTTCTCAAGGTGTTCCACAGCTTTCGATTTGATGCTGTTGGTTTGTAAAATACAAATGCCATAACGGTAATTATACTCAGGATTTTCAGGGGCACTTTTAACAAGGTCTTTGTATGAAGTTAATGCGCTGTTAAAATCACCCGAAGTAAATGCACCATTCGCATCTTTCTTTACGATCTTTGCTTCATCAGCTGTAAGTGTATGTGTTTTTGCACGCTGTGCATTGGTGCGGTTACTTGAAAATAATAATCCGGAAAAAATTACTGCAATGAAACCATATCGAAGGGCGGGTTTCAGGTTGTTAAGTTGAAATGTCATAGGTCAATTATTTGACGAGATGAAGAAAAGGAATAATTATGTACAAAAGCGGGATGTGGAAAAATTTTAATCTAAAGAATTCCTCGCCTAGTCTTGCCTTAGGCGAGACCAGGCGGGGTGAATGAACTAATATTTGCCACAGCACCTGTCCCGATTTTTCGGGATTCGCAGATTGATATTCGTGAATGTATTAAATCTGCGAATCTGTGGCAAT
>CAYHHK010000204.1:0-4021 GCA_964356415.1 uncultured Flavobacteriales bacterium | reverse complement strand
AGTTTTTACTATGATGCAATTGAATACTTTTATTTCGAATTTATATCTTTCCTATATAATGAATGACCCCGAAGCAGAGCTTCGAGGTATCAAAATGAATATCAGCTTCCGCCCCGAAACTTCGGGGCGGGGTATTAACCAGATCCCGATTCGCTACGCTTTCGGGATTAATTCGACTTAATGATTTCAGTGCACCGCCTTTGGCGGTTTCTGAAATCATAGTCTCATTAATAAACCCTGAAGTAAGTCAAACCAACGGTGCGACTATACTTCAGGGTTGTCTATTTCAGGAAGTCCAATGATCAGTTTGCGTACTCTTTCTTTAATTTGCTTTTAAAGACCTTTCTGAATTTCTCAACCTTGGGCTGGATCACATATGAGCAATAAGGCTGATCGCCATTCTGGTTGAAATAGTTCTGGTGGTATTCATCAGCTTTGTAAAAAACAGCAAAAGGTGAAATCTCTGTTACTACCGGATTGTCGTAAACTTTTTCATCGTTCAGCTTCTTCTTATATGCTTCAGCGATCTTCTGCTGCTCAGCATTGTGATAAAAAATGACAGAACGGTACTGTGTACCAACATCATTCCCCTGGCGGTTCAGTTGTGTTGGATCATGCGATTGCCAGAATGCCTGTAACATATCATCAAAAGTGAGTTTTGTGTTGTCGTAAGTGACCTGACAAACTTCTGCATGTCCTGTTGTTCCTTCGCACACTTCACGGTATGCAGGATTTTTTACGTGACCGCCGGAAAAACCGGATTCCACCTTCACCACGCCGTCGAGCATTTGAAATTGTGCTTCCACGCACCAGTAACATCCTGCACCGAAGGTTGCTGTGTCAAAGTTTGAAGTTTGATCCCGATAGATATCGGGATTAGGGTTTGTGGATTGGTTAACGTCCATTGCTTTTTTTGTTTTTTCTTTTTGTTGTGCACAGGAGATCAATGAAGATCCGCAAAGTGCTGCCACAAAAAAGGTTTTAATAAATTTCATTTGATTTGAATTACAGCAAAGATTGAAATTCTTAGCCTTGTTTCAGCTAACAAACGGAAATGGTGTTTGTTCAGATTGGTGAGGCAGACAGCTTAGGAAATATTTAACCAAATTTAAATCCCGGATAACGAATCCCGTATTGAAAAAATAGTGAATACTGAATATTTAAGATTGCATCTTGTATCCTTTATTTCGGATTTCGATATTCGACATTAATTCATTTAAATTTTTCCTCTTTCATTCCATGTTGAAAATGAGTGAAAAATCCTAAACCAATTCCAATATTAAATATACTTATTCCCACTCCGCAACAAAAAGGTTCGTACTATGTGTTCCTCCGTTGTTCCTGTTGGAACTCCACACTAGTTTCTTTCCATCAGGAGAAAAAACCGGAAAGGCATCAAAAACTGGATCGTAGGTAACCTGTTCAACATTGTTACCATCCAGGTCACAAAGAAACAGGTTGAAGTGATAGCCCTTCTGCACGTGGTTGCTGCTGAAAATAATTTTCTTTCCATCAGGTGAAAAGAAAGGCGCCCAGTTGGCTCCGCCCAAATGCGTAACCTGTTTTAGGTTTTTTCCATCTACATCGCAGGTAAAAAGCTCCATGGCCGTCGGCATCACCAATCCTTCCTTCAGCAGATCTTTGTAGATTTTAATATCTTCTTCTTTTGTAGGACGCGATGCACGGAATACGATCTTTTTTCCGTCGGGCGAAAAGAAAGCGCCGCCGTCGTAGCCAAGACCTGTTGTTATTTGTTTTACATCGCTGCCATCAATATTCATGGTGTACAATTCAGGATCGCCAGTGCGCATGCTGGTGAACACAATTTTATCTCCCTTTGGCGAAAGTGTTGCCTCTGCATCATATCCCGGCGAATTGGTCAATTGCTTCACGATTTTTCCATTCATGTCGGCAACAAAAATCTCAAAGCTTTCATAGATGGCCCACACATATTTATGGTCTGCGCGCGGTGCCGGTTTCGGCGGACAATCCTTTCCGGCAAGATGCGTGGAAGCATAAAGTATGGTTGAATCCCCCGGAAGAAAATAAGAACACGTCGTTCTTCCTGTTCCTGTGCTGATCAGTGTCGGTGAAAAATTTTCAAGTGCAGAAGAAAATATCTGATCACATGGCGCCTTCCATTTTTCATTTGTTGCCTGAAATGTAATACGCTTACTGTCGAAACTCCAGTAGGCCTCTGCATTATCCCCGTGATTTGTCAGCTGCCTGATATTCTTTAAATGTTTTTCCTGAGGATAATGTAACGTATCTTCTACCTGTGCATTTGCAAGCAACACAGCAACGGATAAAAATGTGGTGTATAAAATTCGTTTCATGGATTTTGGTTGCGCAAAACTATAAAATCGTTTCAGCCTGCATAATTTGCCAAAAGACTTTTAATATAATAGAACATTTTGTGACAATGTGCTGACATAAGCCCATCCGCTGTCATATTTGCATTTCTTTGCGCACATGAAAATTTTTAATAATATCAAATGCTCGTAAAAACATTCGGCAGTTCAGTTCAGGGAATCAATGCAACCACTGTTACTGTAGAGGTAAATGTGGGAAAGGGCGTTTATTTTTTCCTCGTTGGCTTGCCCGACAATGCAGTGAAAGAAAGTCAGAAGCGGATCATCGCTGCACTCAAAAACTGTGGGTATGAATATCCCATAAAGGAGATAACGGTCAACATGGCGCCTGCCGATATCAGGAAAGAAGGATCATCTTATGACCTGACGATTGCCATCGGAATTCTTGCTGCCACGGATCAGCTGAAGCAGGAAGAAATTTCAAAGTACATCATCATGGGCGAACTCTCCCTCGACGGAGGTCTGCTTCCGATCAAAGCCGTGCTGCCTATTGCCATTCAGGCCCGCAAAGAAGGGTTCAAAGGATTTATTCTTCCCAAACACAATGCACGTGAAGCAGCCATTGTGGACGATCTGGATGTTTATGGTGTCGATAATATTTCCGAAGTTTTTAATTTCTTCAATGAAACCGGGAAACTTGAAAAAACGGTGGTAGACATCAAAGCAGAATTCTACAACAGCCAGACAAAAACAGAATTTGATTTCAGCGATGTTAAAGGACAGGAGAATATCAAGAGAGCAATGGAAATTGCGGCGGCAGGCGGGCATAACTTAATTCTGATCGGTCCGCCGGGTGCCGGGAAGACAATGCTAGCAAAAAGGCTTCCATCCATTCTTCCTCCGCTTACGATTCATGAAGCACTGGAGACTACAAAGATCCACAGCGTTGCAGGCAAGTTGCAGCGTGATGCGTCCTTGATTTCCATCAGGCCATTTCGTTCACCGCATCATACCATCAGCGATGTTGCATTGGTTGGAGGTGGTGGATTTCCTCAGCCGGGAGAAATTTCACTTGCACACAATGGTGTATTATTTCTCGATGAACTTCCTGAATTCAAACGCACAGTACTGGAAGTGATGCGCCAGCCTCTGGAAGACAGGGTTGTTACCATTTCGCGCGCGAAGCTCTCTGTGGAATACCCTGCAAGCTTTATGCTGATAGCAAGTATGAACCCCTGCCCCTGCGGAAATTACAATCACCCGGAGAAAGATTGCGTATGTGCCGCCGGTGTTGTGCAGAAATATTTAAATAAAATTTCCGGGCCTTTACTCGACCGCATTGACATACATCTTGAAGTAACACCGGTTCCATTCAGCGAACTGACCTCCACGCGCACTTCCGAAAAAAGTGAAGCTGTACGTGAGCGTGTTGTAAAGGCGCGTGAAATACAGGAAGAAAGATTTAAAGAGAACGAAGGTGTTTACTCCAATGCACAAATGGGATCAAAGCTGCTTCGCAGTGTTTGTATGATTCCTGATGAAGGAACGCAACTTTTAAAAACTGCCATGGAGCGACTCGGACTTTCTGCGCGCGCTTATGACAGGATTTTAAAAGTCTCGCGTACGATTGCGGACCTTGCAGGGAGTGAAGACATAAAGACGGAGCATTTGGCGGAGGCGATACAGTATAGGAGTTTGGATCGGGATGG
>CAYHHK010000203.1:0-4027 GCA_964356415.1 uncultured Flavobacteriales bacterium | reverse complement strand
AATGCCTACGCGATACACCATACAAGACATGCAATTCTTTGCAAAGCAAATGGGTGGCAAGTGTTTTAGCAAAGAATATACTGATTTACGGTCCCCATTGGCCTGGATGTGTGAGCGAGGACATACATGGGATGCACCTGCGTCAATAATATCAAGAGGTGGTTGGTGCCCACAGTGCAGCAAAAGGACAGAAAAATCGGAAAGGTTAAAACTATTAAAAGAAATTGCAAAAGAAAAGGGCGGCAAGTGTTTATCGGATGAATATGTAAATAACCGTACAAAACTCGAATGGCAATGTGCCAAAAATCATTTGTGGAAAGCCGCGCCATTTTCAATTTACAATAATCATCAATGGTGTCCTGCGTGCGGCCGCGAGAGAATGGCGGAAAAACGCAGGGATGACATCAGTAAATATCAAAAAATTGCCAGAACAAGAGGAGGATTACTGCTCTCCAAGGCATACGTAAACAGTCTAACACCTTTGCAATGGCAATGTAGAAATGGTCATCAATGGTTGGCAACTCCAGGTTCGATTTTTCAAGGAACATGGTGCCCTGTGTGTGGAATTAAAAAAGCGGGTGAAAAACGGCGGGCATCAATTCAAGAATTTCAAAAACTTGCCATAAAGCGCGGAGGAAAACTCCTCAGCAAAAAATATGCAAATAATAGTACGCCATTGAAATGGCAATGCAAAGAAGGTCATACCTGGAAGGCCCCTGCAACTAGAATTAAGAATCTTCAAAATTGGTGCCCACGCTGCTATGAAAAAAGAAGGGGCAAATCACTCCTACTAAACATCGATGACCTTCGAAAACTGGCGCTCTCACGAAAAGGTAAATTGCTCAGTAATATCTATGTAAACTCAACCACTCCATTGCGTTGGCAATGTGAGAAGGGACATATTTGGAAAGCAAGAGCAGACAATGTAAAAAACCTGAAAAACTGGTGCGCGATATGCGCTGCCAACAAGCGTGCGGAAAAGACCCGGATAAATATCGAGGTGCTCAAAAAATGGGCAAAATCGAGAAATGGAAAATTAATTAGTACTGAATATTACAATAGTATAACCCCGGTAAAATGGCAATGCAATCATGGCCATCAATGGAATGCAAGATATTCAGATGTAATACACAAAAATTCATGGTGTCCGGTTTGTGCCAGGCTAAAGAGAATAAAAACTCCTGCTTCTGTTACTTAAATAAAATCATAGAAAATCACAGGTGCAATCTGAAGTTGACTATTGTTTTTATCTTATCAGCAAGACACTTCCCTGCTTTATTTTATCTTTTCCTTTTAACAGGTAAGCATAAACATCTTCTGGGACCGGAAGCCCCTTGTATTTTCCATCCCACGATTTATTCAGATCATCCGTTTCAAAGATCAACTCGCCCCATCGGTTGAAGATCATGAGGTGATAAACATAACAATTTCCGAAATCAAGAACATTGAAACGGTCATTTAATCCGTCGCCATTGGGTGTAAAACAATTCGGGATATAAAAACTATGTTCAGGCATAGGGGCTGCATCAAATACTTCGGCAAGTGTATCAGCGCAGACTGTTCCCCTGTTGGTGATAAACAGAATATTGAAACTTCCGGAATAAGGATAATTGTGAATTACGCTGGCTTCATTCGAATAAGTGCCATCACCAAAATCCCAGTAATAATTCAAAGAATTGGCAGCATTGCTTACAAACTGCGCCTGCATGAAGCAGGTATCGTAGGTGGGAATAAATACTGCCGGCACAAATACAACGACTTCAATATGGCGGGTCATTGTATCGGCGCAACCTGAAGCATTCATGCCAATCAGCGTAACATCCTGTCCGCCAACCGTTGTATAAGTATGTAGCGGGGAAGGATCCGTTGACGTATTTCCATCGCCAAAATCCCAGTTGAAAATAACGGCACTGTCTGTTGCATTTTGAAACTGCACATCAAAACTGCAATTATTGACGTTCGAAAAATTTACAACAGGTGGGCGGCTTACGGTTACTGATTGCTGCATGGTATCGGCACACCCTCCGGGATTGGTGATCAGCGTCACATTGTATGTTCCGGAATAAAGATAAATATGATCCGGAGATAAATCAGTTGAGGTACTTCCATCTCCGAAGTTCCATAAATATGAAACTGCATTGACAGAAGAATTCAGAAACGGAACTTCAAGTGCGCAAGGCTGTCCATTATTTGTAAAATCCGCCACAGGATTATCGCTGATGTTCAAACTTTGCAGGCTTGTATCATTACATCCATACTGGTCTGTTGCAATCAGCGTTATAAAATAATTGCCTGAAAAAGCATAAGTATGCGAAGGCGCAACAGCCGTTGAAGTACCGGCATCACCAAAATCCCACAGATAAGAGACACCTCCGAAACTATTGTTTACAAAATTATATGACAGATCACAACCCGCTACTCCGCCGAATGAACTTACCGGAAGATCATGTATACTGACAGGCTGAACTGAGGTATCTGCACAGGCGCCGGGGTTGCAGATGAGTGTCACAAGGAAATTTCCTGCCGTTGAATATGTATGCGTTACATCAGTACCAGATACAATGCTTCCATCACCAAAATCCCATTGATAAGACGATGCGTTCAGAGAAGTATTCTGAAAAGAAACCTCCATTGTACAAAGTGGCGGTGTAAAAGAGAATGCAGACAATGGCACCGGGTTGATCTGAACCTGCTGAATTATTGTATCACTGCATCCGAATGCATTCTGCACGATGAGGGTAACGGTATAATTTCCATCCAGTGGATAAACATGGGAGGGAGAAACTTGGGTAGAAGTCTGGGCATCTCCGAAATCCCAAGAGAAAATAGTTCCACCATTGCTGTTATTAATAAAACTGCAAGCCAGATCGCATTGTGGAACCTCCGTAAACGATGCAACAGGAGCTGTATGAACGCTGATTGACTGAATCATTGTATCGGGACACTGGTTTGGATTTACAATCAGCATGACAGAATACATTCCAGTGTCGGCATAAACATGAGCAGGGTTGTTGGCAGCGGATGTACTGCCATCACCAAAATACCATGTAACAGATGTTGAATTTAAAGAAGTATTCTGAAAGGTTGCATTGAGCGAACATTGGGTTACCGATGTAAATGCAGCAATAGGAACAGGATCAATATTTACCTGGGTTGTAACCGTATCACTGCATCCGTAAGCATTGGTTGCAATCAAAGTAACAGCGTAATTCCCGTCTGATAAATAAGTATGTGATGGCAAAGCCGCCGATGATGTTGCTCCGTCACCGAAACTCCAGGAATAAGAAATTGCTCCCTGTGTTGTGTTTAAAAATGAACATGACAGGTCACATCCCGGTTGATCTACAAATGAAGCAACAGGAGGAAGATGCAATGTAACAGACTGATAAGCAGTATCAGCACAAGCTCCCGGGTTGGCGATGAGCATGATCGTATAGGAGCCAGAGTCGCTGTAAGCATGTACAGGATTTGCATTTGATGAAGTGGAACCGTCGCCGAAATTCCATGCAAATGAAGTTGCATTTACAGATGTGTTCTGCATTGAAACAAGCAAGGTACACAAAGGCGGAGTAAAATTAAAAGCTGCAACGGCCAATGGATAAACGGTTACCTGCTGCTGAATGGTATCGCTACAACCGGCAGTGTTGGTGGCAATCAGCGTCACCATGTAAGTTCCGTCAATCGCATAAGTATGTGATGGGGAAGATAATGTTGAGGTACCTGCATCTCCAAAATTCCAGCTGTATGCAGTAGCACCTGAACTTACATCCGTAAAATTCGCAGTCAACCCGCAGGGAACTGTTGCGTTAAATGCTGCAACGGGAGGGGCAATAACATTTACCGGGACGATAAAAGTATCTGAGATTGCACAACTTGCTGAAGCTATCAACTGCACATTGTGCCAGCCTGAGATTGTAAATGTATGTTGTGGATTTTGAAGTGTACTTGTACTGCCATCATCAAAGTCCCATGAATATGAAGTTGCATTCAGGGAAGTGTTGTTGAACTGAATTGAGCCATAAAGACA
>CAYHHK010000202.1:0-4111 GCA_964356415.1 uncultured Flavobacteriales bacterium | reverse complement strand
CGTACGGGATAAAAAAAAATATCAAAAGGACTTGCTTTTGGTATAGAAATCGAACCAAAGCAAGGAGCGCTGAGAGACCTGCCATTTTAAACAACAGAACTTATTTCTACTTTCGTTCATCAGATCTGCCGGGTCTCACAGCCGCGCAATCCAGGCGCACGTTCGAGGGGGATTTATTTCAAAACAACCGTGCCCGCTGGGTGATTGAGTTTAATTGCAAAACAACTTGTCCCCGCATGGCAAGCAGAAAAAAACTATGCATAATTTGTGTTGTAAGTAGTAAATTCACCCCTCTCTCAAATTGTGCTTGACATATTCCCAGAAAAGGGAGAAATAATTAACAGCCAAAGTGTACCAAACAAGAAACAACATCAATAATCACAAATATCTTAAAGTGAACACAGAGAGCATCAATGATAGGGAGATAAGCCTTAAAAATATTCCTCCCGAAATTTATTTTGTTAGGGTAAGAGATTCGATAAACGCCAAAACAGGGAGAGTGGTAGTAGAGTAATTCCTTATGAACAAATCATTATTTCAAGTCACAGCCAAAATCATTCTCCTCATTGGACTGTGCTTACAATTTTGCTATGCGCAGGTCAGCAATACACCAACCTTTTGCTGGATGGTGCTTTCGAAAGAAGACAAAACGCCCTCTTTTGTTTTTGGAACTGTCCATCACATGGGACCCAAGCCCATATTAAATAACAAACAGCTCATCAGCATTATCCTGAACAGCAAACTGATTGTCGAAGAATCTGATACCACTGAGGAATTTCATCCGGAGGAGCATCATTTTGACCTGACCTGCGATACCCCGCTTGATGAAATACTGGGATTTGCCGATTATCAGTTTGTGAAAAATAATTTTTTTCACGCAACCGGTAAAAACCTCGAAGATTATAAATACAGAATGCCCCAGGTGATCATGCTGATGATTGAGCATGGAAGAGAAGATCAAAAGGAAGAACAGGATAAAATGCCGCTAATGGAAAATGCGCTGTATGCTATTAGCGTCATAAAAAGGATTCCGATCGAAGGCCTTGAAACCAGGAAGGAAAATTTCGACATCATGTTTAGATCAATGCCTTTGAAAGATCAGGCAGATCTGCTGATGTATGATCTTAAAGATCTGCAGTTTAATAATGTGATGCAGGAAATTTCCGCATGTTTCGAAAGGCAAGACCTTGATTGTATTTGCAGTATTGAAGATGTGAACCACTATACCCGACCCGGCGATTCCACGATTATTGTAAAAAGAAACCTGTTCTGGATGCCGAAGATCATTGATTATATCAGAATGGGTAAGGTATTCATTGCTGTAGGGGCTGCACACCTTTGCGGTGACCTGGGTATAATATCGTTGCTTAAAAAGGAAGGATATACGATTGTTCCTGTGTTAACTAATTAATAATAAATTTTGGACAGATCTATATGATCGGCATTTTATCAGGCAAAGTTCATTTGAATAAAAACTAAGGAGAGGTTTTTCAACTCATCGGAGTTACACATGATAAACCAAATCATACTTTTGCCCGCCCATCCTTTCGGAGCCATTAACTATTATTAACATCGCATAAATTTTATGACGGATTTAAAAGACCTCCCCACGCATCTTAAAACCCTCTCTGCATCCGACTGGCAAAAACTATTTGTCCTGTTACCGGAATTGGAGATCACGAAGGATTTTGGAAAAATGAGCAAGATCAAGAAGGACGACAAGGGCGTTTTTAATTTTCCATCGATGGAATGGACGCCCATTACTTCTGCATTTTATGACGTGGTTCATGAGCTTGGTATCGTTCCGGTATTTGACTGGGCTAAATGGGAGGAAGGCAGGCTCATGCTGGACAATAAAGACCAGGATTTTTCATCCCTTGAAATTACTACGCTTTGTAAACTTTTTACCATTATTATTCGTGCCGACAGATTCGTTGATGGTTACCTTGTAGGCCAGCTTAAAAGAAAAAATGTTCAGAAAATAATACGCTCCATTCAGGATAAAATTCAAAGGCAAATTTCATCACAAAAACCATAAGCAGCAGGTTCTTCGAAATTCCGTCCTTAGCATCTATCATGAATGCAAATGTAAAGATAGAAGTCCAGGCAATACAGGAAATAAATTCCGCAGTTAGAATTTAATCGACATGTCAAAAACATTAATTCCCGACACTCCTCCACTGTTGCCATCCATTGATGTGGATGAAGTAACAAAAGAAGAGATAAAAGTCCTTGTCTATGAAGAAGCCCAGGTCATTGTGCATTGCACCTTATCGGCACCCGGTGCTGACATGATCAGGATATGGAAAACCACATTCCTGGTTGCTAAAGCTTCCGGGCACAGAAGTAAATTGATTCATGCGGAAAACATCACCGTACATCCCGTGTGGATGCAAATATGCCCCGGCAAGCCAACCTGTTTCACATTGTTCTTTACCCGGCTCCCGAAAGATTGCAGTGAGTTTGACCTCGTGGAGGAAATACCGGAAGCAGGGGGATTTGAAGCGAGGAACATCACCAGAAATGCCTCGGATGTTTATTCCGTGCTGTTGCAGTGATGTAGTAATTTGATTTACGCTGTGTTTCTACATGCACTCGATGGTTTCTTTTTTTGTGCCCGGAAGTGCACATTCCTTTGAAACGCCATAACTTATTTGTATATTCGTTCGATTAGTCAACCGGTTCCCGGAAACCCACAGCGTATGTTTAATCTGATCATGATCGGACCTGAAAACAATTATTCAATCAGCTTGGTAGGAAAAAAAGGAAACGGATAAATGATAATTTATGGAAGGAAACACCAGTCCCCAGACCAAGCCAAATGACCAATTGAATATTCTGAAGGCAGAATACATCTGGCAGATGAATGAAAGGGATGTCCTTCTCAATTGGGGCAAACCACAACTGGAAGCCTTATACAATATCCGCATCGGTGTTCACAAAATTAAATTGCTGGAATTGGAATTGCAGATAAGAGCACTAAAGAGAAAACTGGAATTGGTGCGAAGTGCAATCAACACGAATAGTAAGATTGATTTTGTTGAAATTGAATTGACAATAGCCGCTGAACTTGCCAAGGCGCAGGAACAGATCATGATAGCGGCAGAAAAAATTATTGAGGACAGAGGGTTATTGGACCGCCTGGATACGCCGGCGCGCAGCGCAGAGTTAAGGACAATTTTTCGTACTCTCGCCAAGAACCTTCATCCTGATGTTAATCCTGAATTAAGTCCTGAGCAAAAGAACATTTGGAATTTAGTCCTTGAGGCATACCATCTTGGTGATCTTGAAAAACTAAAAGCATTGGCTTTGGTGTACGAAAAGGAAATTAAGGGCACAGAAACAGAATTAACTGATGAGCAAATAGCCCTTGCCATCGAAAGTATAAAAGAAGGATGCAAAAATCTTCAGAAGGAAATTACCGGCATTCGAAACTCATTTCCGTTCACCATCGAAAAAGAAATAAATGATGATGCATGGATAGCGGAAGAGACGGAAGAAGTTAACACCATTATTCTTTTCCTAACCAGATTTGAAAAGGAATTGACAGACGAATATAAAGCCCTCATTGAAACGCATGAGTGATAACATAAACACCTCACTTATAAAAAGTTCTCCGGGCTTACTCAAGCTCCTTCATCAGAACAACACAACCCTGGACGTTTTCAGACGGGAGATGCTTGCATTAAGTTGCTTGGTAGCGGGTACCTCACATCAGCATTTGCAGGAATCGGAACCGGAGATGATACACCATACGGTGTTTGATTTAAAACGTGAGCCCAAAAATGAATTTGATGATAAGGCAGTAGCCATCTATTTCAGGGATAACAAAATCGGTTACATCCCTCAGGAAAAAAACGAAGTAATAGCCAACCTGATGGATGCAGGGAAAAAATTTTCTGCAAAACTAATTTCGAAGGAATGGAAAGGAGACTGGCTGAAGATAGTCGTGGAAATATTTTTAAATGATTGACCTCTTCCTTGGTTGCATGTGTGTTTTATCAATAGTTGAAATGGAGCTTTTAAGCTAAAAGAGAATATGATTCGAAGCAACAATGAATAAAATTTCTTTTTCCAATCTCGATTTCATCGGCGACATCCACGGTCATGC
>CAYHHK010000201.1:0-4812 GCA_964356415.1 uncultured Flavobacteriales bacterium | reverse complement strand
CTGATCGCGATATTTTTTTGTTAATGCACCACCTGCTTCAAATGAAATTTCATGTTGTTCTGAACCTGTAAATGACATAATGTTTCCTCCTTTTTGTTTTAAGTTAGTAATTGATTTTCTTTGAAAGGTGAAATGTAAACCTAGTATTTCAGTCATGCAATACCCTCGCATCGGTTGACATCCTGTGAAAATCCATTTTATCCTGAATCGTTATTTTCAGTTGTTTTTAAAGGTTTCTTTTTCATAATTATTATTTTTACAGTACTTATACGGTAAAATTCCCGTACTTCTACGGACGACATTTTTGTTGCATCCGGATAGAGATTCAATGAATAACAAATCCCGCCTCAGGTATTTGAAACGGGATTTGATCAAAGCAATCAACCTTTATTACAACACTTGATTTTTCGAATGTAAATGGAACTTGTTATAAATCACATTTTTTATACGTTACTATTATTAGTATTACCTCGGCAAGCCATTGTACTCGACCGCAATTGGTTTTAACTTGAGTAATACATCTTCCAAAAGCATGATCTTGTCATTTGGAATATCGGTTATCTGCTCACTACCGGTATATACCAGGTATGTTTTGGCACCCACATGGGAAGCGTAAAATTCAAGAGCAAGCGATGGGATCCGTAACAAGAAGGTATTCTGAACGGAATCAGCTCTCCATTTTATTACGTTATCAGAGTATGCCTGTATGGCATTCGCACGACCAAAACTCCTTGCCTCCCATTTGCCATTTACATGCTCCAATTCAGCTGATGAAATGGCTGAACCAGACGATAAAATCGGATAAATGACCCTGTTTTGTGATTTAATTAAATTTCCACCATTTTGTCCAGCCTCATATACTTTCAAGTCGTCTAACCATACATAAAATATTTCGATGGCATCGCCCAATGTTGTCTGCTGTATTGCATCAACTGATTTTAGACCATAGTTTTTGTAGTTCTCTGCAGTTACCAATTTTTTAAATGTATTGAGTGCCTGTTGGGCGCTGGTTCCTGATGAAGAAATATCTGCTGTCTGACCTGTAATAAGCTGAATGAATACTGTGGTAACCAGCAATACAACAACTGTGAAGATTAGTATTTTAGTTTTCATTATATTTATTTTAGAATTATTCAATTCTGCATAAAGCTTATCATGAGGATTATAGTTTGGTGATATTGTAATAATCATTCCAATGAGTATGGTCTGACCCGCTCACATATTCGTCATAGGTAATGATACGCTGATCACCCACATTTGGGGACCATGGATCATTAATGCTGACATACTGTACATCATCAATTACTGTATAGCCGGTTACAACCATCATGTGCCCTCCGCCTCCTGTCCAATGCCATGAGAAGGCAATCGGAGATTTACGGCAGTAAATCTGGTTCTCAATTTCTCCAAAAGTAAGTTCTTTATCTGCTGTAACATCTGCTTTAAATCCATACTTATCGAATTCCGGCCAACCGCCATTGACACATCCACCCGGCACAGGGCTATCACAGCAATCGGTTCTTCCGAAGCGTTCGTTTGCCTCATCACACTGGTCGACTGCACCGCCAAGAAAATCCATACACATTTCTCCACTTGCAGCCCAACACCACATCGAAGTTTGTTGCGGTTTTAACGGAACAGGCTGCGAGCCAATGGTTGCATTTGGCGTACAGTTACAGCCGCAACCATTTATAATCAGCATGGCGACTCCTATTCCTGTAAATTGAATTAAAAAATTGTTTCTCATGCAGTTTAATTTTTGATACCTACTCTTTGGTCCGGATTTTCGGCTTACTCCATTTACATATTTTTATTTCAGTTGTCACTTCTTCAAACGTATGAATCATTAGTAATTTATTGAAAAGCCTGGCAACCTCTTCTATTAACTTTCGATCATTTTGTTCTGACTCAATGGTCACTCTGCTAAAAGAGGTAATCTCCATAAATGAACAATGTATTTTTTAGTAATTATTTTCAGCAAATATTTTACTAAAACGTTAGAAAGTCAACGTGGGAAATACGGGAAATGTAACCGTAGAAGTACGTGATTTATTCTCAAATTTAGCGGGTTGCACTTACAGGAATAAATTCCCGGTAATCAACTGATGCCTGATTAGCCGTTCAGACAATGCAACCAAAATGAAATGAAATAATCTCATGCTAAGACAGAAATTTATACCAAGACCTTTTTATTGAGGTTGAAAATAAGAGTAGTGAGTTTCTCTTTTTTTGCTTCGCTATTTTCTCCAAGATATTTGATTTTGAAATTCTCGTATGTTCCCATCATAATCATCCGGTCTTTTTCAATGAATAGGAGCGTATCAAAAAGGAACTTTAGATCGTTGTATGACTTAATATGTTTTTCTTCTGAGAGCAGATAGTATTGAAGTCGTAGTTTATTGGCAAACCGCTTTATCTTTCTTGGGGTTTCCAATTTCTTCATAACCTCCTGATTTTTCTTATCAGAAAATAATTTATTCAAATCTTCAGGATCCTTATTCGCTTCTACATCGGCAAGAAATTTTTTCTGCGATCTCAGAATACGGTAATAATAATATGCACCAAGAATTACGATAAAAAGGATCAAAGAGATCCAACCGAAAAAATGTTCCTTGTTCTTTTTCTCCCATTCACGATTGAATAAAGTGATTGAATCGGTACGGAATGGTTCTGCTTTCAGTGCATTGACCAATGCTTTTTTCTGTAAATCTGAGTTTTCCTCTTCTCCCTGGTTTTGATCCGTTACATTTTGATTTGAAGCATTTAGAATAAGAGCTGCTGTTGAATCTGGTGACCTCCCAGTCGGAGAGGCTGCCGTTGCGCTTGAATCACGACCTGCAGGCGGAGTGGGCTTCTCCAGGTTGATTGATTCGATCTTCCATACAATAAGTAATGGAAGACCCAGACCAATCAGGGCCGCCAAAGCATGTATATAATACGTGCGAAACGCAGTTATTATTTTCCTTCTAAGGATAATAGTTGAGTCGTTTATTTTTTTGTCTACCTCACTCATCTTACCTGTTCTTTTTTACTCATTTCCCGTTTTTCCATTTTTTCATTCTCTACACCACGGGCAAACAATTTAAACAACTTATTATCTGATGCTTTGGAAATGGATGGAACTGATACAATCAGATCTACCATTTTTTCAAGGAACCTGGCCCCGATAACCTGGTTGGTTGTATCTGTGTCCCTTGCAGCTGGCAATTTGGAACCCAGGTTTTCAACCACCTGCTCAGTTGCCATTCCGATTATAAAGAACATGCTTGACTTCACTTCAGAAAATTCCGTTGGTCGCGAAGCAGTGTCTGAAATAAAATTAACCGTTTCCAGCAGTTGCAGAATTTTATCTCCCTCAACCCTGTCAAGGTCATCAATAAATACAACCATCTTTTTTGACTGGTCACCGGCCTTCATTACTTCCCAGAATTCACGTTTGAACCTTTCCCGGAATCCGGGGTCCTGATCTTTTATTTCAAGTTTAAATTTGTTGATAGGAATAAGATCTACAAATGATGAGACCACTTTCGGCATCATGTCTTTTTTAAATAGGAGTATGCCGGCCAACCCAACAAGGCCTCCGGTCAAAGTGATGATCGTTTGCTTTACCTCTGTGAACACACCCGGGGATAAGATCTTTTTCAAAGCATCCCAATACTTGTCAAGAATGAACACTGTTGACGGGTCAGCAAAATTAAAGAGCGGTTGAATTATTTTAAGCAGGAATAACAAAGCGACCGGAATAATAATTCCGCATGCTGTCCAAAAACGAAGCTGGGAAAAGAAATCAAGCTTCATCATGCGGTTCCAGAATAACCTGAGTTTAAATGCAAGGTCGTAGTTCTGTTTCATTTTTCTCACCAGGCTGAAGAGAAAAACGGCTAGCATGCTGGTTTCATCCTGTATGTGCCATGCATTAAACCACATGGTTTGAAACTCGGAATGCACTTCGAGCTTTCCCTTTATGCGGGACATCATCGAACTTTTACCGGTACCCCAGCTTCCATTTAATACAATGGTCATCGGGGGACTTGTATCGGGATTTCGAAGAAGTTTTATAATGGCATCTTCAGTTTCCGTGAAACCCAATAGGTCTTCTTGTGTGTGATCAATGGGGTTATCGGTTAACACAACTAGCGGACTAATATCGCGCTTCAATTTTTTCTCTATCGCTTCGGCTACTTTCTTTCTATATGAAATTAAAAAACGTGCCGTCATTATCAACACTAGAATCCCTAATAGAAGATAAATATGGAAATTGAAATTCTCCGGATGCGCATCATAAATAGCCGGAACCATCTGCCAGTCTTTGCCCCCGTTAGCTGTATAATAGACCACCCCTAAGCTGTCATTTGTTCCTGCCAACGCTCCGTTAATACCCAGTGAATCGAACCGGAGAGAAGAAATCTTGTTCAGGTTGTTGAAAGTGCTAAAAACGCTCCATGTTCTGCCTTGATCTTCCGATTTCCATAACCTGCCGGTATTCCCGTAGCTAAAAAGATTTTTCCCGGTGGATAAGCAGTAATATAAAGAAGTATCAGGAATGCTCCTCGAGGAGTCCCAACTTGCCCCGTCATTCTCTGAAATCAAGATCAAACTTGCAAATCCTGAAGCCGATTTACCGATTATACCAATCAGGTTGGAATCTTCAATTAAAAAAATGCTTCGCGCCTCAAAAATTCCTGACGTATCGGACAAAGATATTGTTTCAGCAGGTGGATTTTTCTTTGCCGGTTCCTGCTTTACAACCCTGAAGGGGATTATTTTTGATGGAACTTTTTTAGATGCTTCTTTTGAATCTCTTTTTGCTCT
>CAYHHK010000200.1:0-4975 GCA_964356415.1 uncultured Flavobacteriales bacterium | reverse complement strand
TATGTAGCCATCAATCATGACACGAAAATAGTGTCACAATTGTGTATGAGGGATATATTGCAAAGAGTCCAATAAAACTTAATAGGGGAGGTATGGAAACCAAACAAACATTACTCAATTTAATACAAAATAACAAATTATTGGCAGATCAGCTATTGGAAGTTCATAAAGAAACTGAATTTGTCAGGAAAGAAAATGAAATACGAATGCATGAGTTATTGGCTGTTAATAAAAACCTTTCATCAGCCATAGATGAAAGTCATTTGGAAATTAGTAACCTATTGACTGAGAAAGAAAAACGTGCAGCAGAACTGATCATCGCTAACAAAGAGCTTGTGTTTCAAAATTCAGAGAAAGAAAAACGTGCAGCAGAACTGGAAGTCATCAATAAAGAACTTGAACAATTTGCGTTTGCCAACGCAGAACTCAAACAGTTTGCTTACATTGCTTCACATGAACTGAAAGAGCCACTTCGTACCATTTCGAATTTTCTGCAAATATTTGAGGAAGATTATATTAATCAACTGAATGACAAGGCTGTTGAATATCTTCATGTCATGAATTCTGCAACCTCAAGAATGACCATTTTAATCAACTCACTTTTACATTTTTCACGATTGGGCAGTAATAAGCAACTTGTTAAAGCTGATGTTAATAAATTAATAACAGATGTTGTTGCTGACCTTGATGATTTGATAAAAAGATCAAACGCAATCATTGAAGTGTCGGAAATGCCTGCGCTATACGTATATGAAGTTGAACTGCAGGAAGTTTTCCAAAATCTAATTACCAATGCAATAAAATTCGTAAAAAACAACAACCAACCCAAAATTCAAATCCAATCAAAGAAAATAAACGGAAATTGGAAATTCTCTGTTATTGACAATGGTATAGGCATCGTAACTGAAAATACTGAAAGGGTATTTGATATATTTCAACGCCTGCACCTCGACGAAACCGTTTATGAAGGAAGTGGGATCGGACTTGCTTACTGCAAGAAGATAATCCAATTACATAAAGGAAGAATATGGTTTGAATCAAATATAACAGAGGGAACTACATTCCATTTCACAATCCCAAATTTACAAGTATGAAAACGATACTGAAGTGTGTTTTGCTTGTTGATGACAACTACAATGACAATTTCTTTCATGAAAGAGAAATTAAAAAGACAAACGATGCTATTGTCATAGTTGAAAAACAAACAGGGCTGGATGCCATTGAATATATAAAATCAAAGGAATGTCAAGGGAAGATGAACCCTGACCTGATTTTTTTGGATATAAACATGCCAATCATGAATGGTTGGGAGTTCCTTAATGAATTTAGTTTACTAGATAAGGAATTACAGGAGAAAGTAATTATTGTAATGCTGACAACATCGGATAATGAGGATGATGTGGCTAGGGCAAGAGCTTGGAGTTGCGTTGCTGATTTCATCACTAAACCGCTCACTGAAAAAATATTCAAAGAAATTATCACAAAATATTTCGGTTAAGATCACCGACTATCATTTCAGACAGTCGAACTCTCCCTTGTACAGCTAATGTTGAAAGCAGGCTGCTGATAACATTCTTGAAGATGCCTTTTGCAATTGGCTGCCAATATATTGTTATAAATTATTTTCACAACGTATAAAGAGTACCTTTACTTGTTGAAAATGAAATCGCATAAATCCAACGTCGAAAAGCTGTTCCCCTTTGCACCTGTGCGAAATTTCTGGAAGCCTTTTGTAATCCTTGCAACGGGGATTCTGATAACGCTGGCAGCAACATTTCATACAAAGAATATTGAAGAAATAGCGGCAGACAGAGAATTTCAACAGGTCTGCAATGATATAAAAAGCAAAATAGATACCCGGTTACACAAGAATGCTCTGCTCATACGCAGTGGTGCCGCGTTATTCATGGCTTCTGACAGTGTGACACGGTTTGAATGGAAAGAATTTTGTGATAGATTGAAAATAGACATGAATATACCCGGTATTCAAGGTGTTGGATACGCCATGATTATCGGTAAAAATGAATTTCTCCGGCACGTTCAACGAATGCACAAACAGGGGTTTGTTCAATATTCAATCACTCCTTCAGGCAATAGAGATGTTTATACTTCAATAATGTACCTTGAACCATTTTCATGTAGAAATTTACGGGCATTTGGTTATGATATGTTTTCAGAACCAACACACAGAAAAGCAATGGAGCTTTCCCGTGATTCTGATATTGCCATGCTTTCAGGCAAAGTTCAACTTGTGCAGGAAACAGATAAAGATATACAGGCTGGCACCTTAATGTATGTTCCGGTTTACACAATTGGAATGTCCATCACAACCATTGAGCAACGCAGAGCAGCTATCAAAGGTTGGGTTTACAGTCCATATCGCATGAATGACCTGATGCGGGGCATCCTGGGGCGTTGGGATGAAAACAGTGATGAAAGAATTCAATTACTGGTTTATGATGAATGTAAATCAGCTGAATCATTATTGTTCGACAGTCAGAAAAATGACACAATTCGCAACAATGATGTTGATAGTCGGGTAAATACGATTCCGGTTGACTTTAACGGCAAGAAATGGATTCTGTGCTTTAATCAGCCCATCAAACAGAACCCCCTGTTTACAAAGAGCATAATTATTGTAATTATAGGCGGATTTCTCATTAGCATATTGTTGTTTTTCCTGTCATTGTCCTTCTTTAATGCACACTACCGGTCATTTCTCCTTGATAGAGCAAATGCTGAGTTGGTTTTTCAAAACGAAGAAAAGGGGAAACGTGCAGAGGAATTAGTCATTGTAAACAATGAACTTGTATTTACTATCAGTGAGTTAAATCAGTTTACTTATATTTCCAACCATGATTTGCAGGAACCTTTGAGAACAATGACTACTTTCTCTCAGATGCTTCACGACGAATACCAGGGTAAACTTGATGAAGACGGAAACAGATACCTGGAATTTATTCACAATTCCGCGCTCCGGATGAGCAGGATGGTTAAGGATTTGTTCGAATATTCATTGTTAGGGAAAGAGAGTGTCAAGACACTCCTTGACTGCAATAAGATCGTGGATGCCGTACTCAGCGATCTTGGTGATTTAATTAAGCAGAATAATGTTAAAATAACCGTTCGGGAATTGCCCGTGATAAATGGCTATGAAACAGAAATGAGACTGCTGTTCCAAAACCTGATTGTAAATGCAATTAAATTTCAGAAGCAGGACAGCTCCCCGGAAATAAGTATTTCAGCTGAAAGAGTTGAAAAACACTGGCTTTTTTCAATCCGGGATAATGGTATTGGGATAGAGGAAACATACAGGGAGAAGATATTCATTATTTTTCAGCGGTTGCACAATCGCACCGAATATGGAGGAACGGGCATTGGTCTGGCACATTGCAAAAAAATAACGGAAATGCACGGGGGTAAGATTTGGGTGGAATCCACACCGGAAATTGGCAGCGTATTTAAGTTTACAATTCCTGATTTAATGTCCTCCGGTGAAAAATGACTTTTTTTATCTGAGCTGTTCATCCAGACCCTCCCATTCACTGAAAAACTGCGCAAGATATTGCTCCATGAACCGGTGCCGTTGTTCCGCCATTCGCCGGCCAGTTTCAGTATTCATGCGGTCCTTCAGCAACAACAGCTTTTCATGGAAGTGATTGATGGTGGGAGCAGTACTGCTTTTGTATTGTTCGACGGTCATCCCGATATGGGGTTGAATGGCAGGATTGAACATCTCCCTTCCTTTGAAACCGCCGTAGTTGAATGCCCGTGCAATGCCGATGGCACCGATTGCATCAAGCCGGTCGGCATCCTGGACCACATTCAACTCATCCGAAGAAAACGCCTGTGAAAAATTACCGCCTTTGAAAGAGATGTTCGTCATGATATTTTCTACATGGTTTATAATGGCTTCATCCACAGCAAGATTTTGAAGGAATTTCCCTGCTTTTATCAAACCAACAGTCTCATCACCGTCATTAAACTTATAATCTGCAATGTCGTGCAGAAGAGCTGCCAGTTCAACAACAAACATGTCGACGTGTTCTGTGCGGGAGATGGTTTGGGCATTTTTCCATACCCTTTCAATGTGCCACCAGTCGTGGCCGCCTTCGGCATGTGTAAGCTCGATTTTGACAAATTCTATGGTTTTTACAATGATTTCCTGGTCGGTCATAGGCTCTGATTGGAGGTGAAATTTAAGCATTTCTTTTACAGATCATTGAAAACCGGTGAAATATCTTTGAACAAAAATTTCCCGCAGGAAAAGAATTTCTTGCAGATTTCCGCAGAAAAGAAACGCAGATTTCCGCAGAAAATTAATATTAACGCTTATATCAGCGAAAATCCAAGAGAACTTTTGATCTGCGAAAATCCGCGAAGCAAATCTGCGAAAATCCGCGAGAAATCTGTTTTTTATTGTAAATCTGCAAGAACCATTTTCCGGGCTGGTAAAGAAATCATCTTACGAATGTGAGATACAACCATAACATTTGTTACTTTTACCCTCTCAAACTTATCTCAATCTCATTTATGAAAAGACTTTTCCTGTTTGTCTCCATGATGGCCCTGGGCTTCATGGCAATGGCCGCGCATGTTTCAGAACAGAGTGCCCGCCAGGTTGCCATTACTTTTTATAAAAATCACCATCCTGCTTTTCCAGGAACCGTTGCTGTTATTGATGGTCATAACTATATTTACCAGGATACGCCTACCATTTACACCTTCAAATATGCCACCGGTGGATTCATTTTGATCGCCGCAGATGATGCGTCGATCCCGGTACTGGGATATTCGTTTGAAAATGAGATACCGGTGGGAGATCCTGCCCCTGCAGTAGCCTACTGGATCGAAAATTATTCGAAGGAGATATTTCAGATCATCACTAACCGCCTTGATAACAGGGAGACGCTGAAGGAGTGGGAAGCCATCCGCAGCGGGAAGGAAGATCGTTCGGTGCGCGATGTGAATCCCT
>CAYHHK010000199.1:0-5194 GCA_964356415.1 uncultured Flavobacteriales bacterium | reverse complement strand
GCAAACGTAATGATGCCAATTATTATCTGTTAATATCGTTGTGTTATCTCTATTCTCCTGACTGAATCCGGCTGCTTCAAACCAAGAGTATGGACCACCGGGATTATTCACATCCTGCGTTCCGAATGCATATGAGGGGTATGCGCCTCCTATACCATTATATTTTGAGAGGAAATATTTAGCACTATTTGTTCCATTATGCTTAATCCAAAGTGAAACGGAAAAAGATTGGTTGGTGTTTATATTGATTAAGGGATTATTAAGAACGGTAATGTTGTTATTGATTCCATCGAAGGCGTAAGCACTATTAGCATTTCCAAATCTATCTGCTGTCAATATTGCTCCATTTACAATTCCGTCAAGCCCATTCCCGCTGCTGTCGTTAGCATTGCCGGTGAAGGGATAGTAAGCAACAAGACAATCTGTGTTACCATTATACAATGCGGCAATTTCGGAATCGGGTAGTGCACAACTGTAAATTCTTATATCATCAATTTTCCCATTGTATGATTCAAGAGTATTGAATGTATAAGCGCGACCAAATAATAAAGGTGTGTTATGATTTTCTAAAGTTCCTGTATATGGAACTGAACCTTGAAGAGAACTATTCTTGTAAAATTTTAGTTCTGTAGTTGTCTTCACGAGCGTAAACATGATCCAATTTCCATTGTATTGTACGATCCCTGAATTTCCCATAATTAAATCAGCAGAACCCACTCCACCTTGAAAGAGTAAGCCATGCCAGTAGTCGTAACTGTCATTTGCAAATTGCATTGGTATCCATGACGAGTCCTTTCTGAAAACAGAAACATAATCATTCCCATTTGCTCTGGGTAGAGAATCTGTTGTGCTAATCCACCAATTCCATGTGGCCTCTGAAAGTCCATCAAGAAAAGTTACATCTCCAGCATCAATGTAATCGCCTGAACCATTAAAACTGTATGCGCTGCTTGCATTTCCAAACCTATCTGTTGTTAGAGTTGCTCCATTTACAATTCCATTATTTCCATTTCCGCTGCTATCGTTAGCATTGCCTGTAAAGGGATAGTAAGCAACTAAACATTGAGCGTTTGCAATTGCACAAATAAATAATAAATTAACTGAGAGGCTTAGCTTTTTCATTTTGTTTATGACTTGAATTGTTATTGTAGGCAGAAGTTCAAAGGTTAATTATATTTTTCACTCAGCAAACTTAATTGTATCTATTTGAAGGTGATAAACATGACGCAATTTATTTCTTTTTTCAATATGATACAAATATGTATCAGTTAATTTTCCATTTGATTCAATCTTTCGTCCGTGAAATCGAAGGACGAAAAGCTTTTAAAACTCCTTGGAAAGAGGATTAAATTTTTGAGAAAGAAAGAAAAAATTTCTCAGGCGCAACTTGCTTTTGAAGCAGGAATGCCACGTTTACAAGTCAGCAGGATTGAAAGAGGTGCAATAAATACCGGGGTTCTAACGCTTGTGGCAATCGCAGAAGCGCTTAATGTCCAGCCAAAAGAGTTGTTTAATTTTTGAGTAGGAAATTTTATCAAGCCTGAAAAAAGTTCCATTAAAATCAGCGCCCATCTGCGAATCTACAGCTCGGCTGTTCCAAATTTCCGATTTCAAATTTCCAATCTCCCCATCCACATTTTTCTGTTTAAAAATCATTCCCTCCCCCCTTCCATCTCACGCTTCTTTATCCATCTTTGATCGAAACTAAAAAGGGTTCAGGTCAAATGAAGAATATAAAAAAACTGATGGTTGCCAACCGCGGCGAAATCGCCATTCGTGTGCTGCGGGCTGCTTCTGAACTCGGCATCCGTACCGTGGCGGTGTTTACGTTTGAAGACCGCTACTCCCTGCACCGGTTTAAAGCAGACGAAGCATACCAGATCGGGGAGGATAATGATCCGTTAAAGCCCTACCTCGATATTGAAGAAATCATCCGCACGGCCAAAAAATATAAAGTAAGCGCGATTCATCCCGGCTATGGCTTCCTTTCAGAGAATGTGCAATTCGTAAGGAGATGCAAAGAAGAAGGAATCATTTTCATCGGCCCCTCCGCCGAAGCGATGGATGCACTCGGAGATAAAGTGCGTTCGAAAGATGTTGCGCGTGCATGCGGCGTGCCTGTGATTGAAGACAACAAGGAAAAACTTACATCACCTGCAAAAGCATTGAGCGAAGCAAAGCGGATTGGTTTCCCTATCATCTTTAAAGCCAGTGCCGGTGGCGGAGGTCGGGGGATGCGTGTTATCCACAAAGAAGAAGACCTGGAAAAAGCTTTCAATGAAGCACAAAGGGAAGCAGGAAATGCTTTTGGTGACGATACCATTTTTGTCGAAAAATATATCGATGACCCCAAGCACATTGAAGTGCAGATTCTCGGCGACCAGCACGGAAATATCGTTCACCTCTTTGAGCGCGACTGCAGCGTGCAGCGCAGGTTTCAGAAGGTCGTGGAAATCGCCCCCGCCCCTAACCTGCCCCAGGCAACAAAAAATAAACTGTACGATTATGCTTTGAAAATTGCCCGTGCAGTGAATTACAACAATGCGGGTACGGCTGAATTTCTCGTCGACAAAGACCACAATGTGTATTTCATCGAAGTGAATCCGCGCATCCAGGTGGAGCATACGGTGACGGAGGAAATCACAGGAATCGACCTTGTGCGTTCACAGATATTAATTGCAGACGGTGAATCGCTCACCTCTCCGCGCATCGACATCCAGGGCCAGGAAGCTTTGCGTTGCAATGGTTTTGCCATTCAATGTCGCATCACGACGGAAGATCCGCAGAATAATTTCAAACCTGACTACGGAACCATTGTTGCCTACCGCCATGCCGGAGGATACGGAATCCGACTCGATGAAGGAAGTTCCTACCAGGGAGTTAAGGTCTCTCCATTTTTTGATTCAATGCTCGTGAAGATCACTGCCAAAGGCCGCACACTCAAAGGTGCCATAGCAAGGTTGCACAGGGCGCTGGTGGAGTTCCGGATCCGCGGAGTGAAGACCAATATTTCTTTTCTCGAAAATGTAATTCATCACCCGGTATTTGAAAAAGGTGATGTAACTGTTCGCTTCATTGAAAAGCACCCAGACCTTTTTGACGTCAAAACAAAACAGGACCGCGGAACAAAAATCCTTTCTTATCTCGCTGATGTATTAGTGAACGGAAATCCAGACGTTCAATCTGCATTGGCTGTTTCACCCTCTTCCGCCATAGGCGGAGCCGGGGTGAGGCCCTTCCAGGTTCCTAAAGTTCCGGCATACAACCCTGAAAAAATCCCGATGGCAGGAACCAAACAACTGCTTGATCATTTGGGTCCGGAAAAGTTTACAACCTGGCTCAAGGAACAGAAGAAAGTCCAGTTCACGGATTGCACCATGCGCGATGCACACCAGTCACTGCTTGCCACACGCGTCCGCTCTGTTGATATGCTTAGGGTGGCAGAAAGTTTTGCGCAGCATCACCCGCAAATGTTTTCTATGGAAGTTTGGGGTGGAGCCACCTTTGATGTTGCATTGAGGTTCCTGCATGAAGATCCCTGGAAACGCTTGCAGGCGTTTAGAACAGCCATACCCAATATCCTGTTGCAGATGCTGATCAGGGGATCAAATGCAGTGGGCTATACTTCCTATCCTGATAACCTCGTAGAAAAATTTATCGAAAAAAGTTTCGAGAACGGTATTGACGTGTTTCGCATATTCGATTCCCTCAACTGGGTGAAGAGCATGGAGGTAAGCATCAATGCAGTCCGTAACAATACCGGTGGAATAGCGGAGGCATGCATTTGTTACACGGGCGACATCATGGATCCGAATCGGAAAAAATTTTCGCTGCAGTATTATCTCGATCTCGCGAAGCAACTGGAAAATGCCGGGGCACACATTCTGGCCATTAAGGACATGGCGGGTTTGCTCAAACCTTATGCAGCAGAAATTCTGATTACTGAATTAAAGAAGACAATCAAAATCCCGATCCACCTGCACACCCATGATACTTCAGGCATTCAACTGGCTACCTACCTGAAATCCATTGAAGCGGGAGTGAATGTGGTTGATGTTGCATTGAGCTCACTCAGTGGTCTGACTTCTCAGCCCAACTTCAATACCCTGGTGGAAGCACTGAGGAACACAAAACATGAAGTTGACTATAATATTGATTCACTGAATGCATTCAGCAATTACTGGGAGGACGTGCGTGAATATTATTATCCGTTCGAGAGTGGTTTGATGGCAGGCACTGCAGAAGTATACAAACATGAAATTCCCGGTGGACAATATTCCAACCTTAAACCACAGGCAGTTTCGATGGGACTTGCAGAAAGGATGGATGATATTAAGAAGTCATACGAAGTTGTGAATGAACTTTTCGGTGATATTGTAAAAGTCACCCCATCTTCAAAAGTAGTTGGTGACATGGCCATGTTCATGGTAACACAAAATCTTACCCGTGAAGATATTCTTACCAAAGGTGAATCACTTTCATTTCCCGAAAGCGTGAAAAGTATGTTCAAGGGTGATCTGGGTCAACCGCCGGGCGGATTTCCAGAAAAACTGCAGAAAATGATTTTGAAAGATGAAATGGCGTATACAGATCTGCCGAATGCCCATCTGACACCAATTGATTTTATCTCAGAGTTCGATGAGTTCCAGAAAAAGTATGACAACTACCAGTCGTTTCTTGATTTTCTTTCTTACAAATTCTATCCAAAGGTCTTTGATGAATATTATCAATTCAAAACAAGACATGGCGATGTAAGCATGATTCCTACCCCGGCATTTTTCTACGGAATGAAATCGAATGAAGAGATCATGGTCAACATTGGAGAGGGCAAAACCTTGCTGATCCGGTTATTGTATGTTGGCAGTCATATTGATGATGAAGGAAAGCGCAGTGTATACTTCCGTTTGAACGGGCAGACCAGACAGATCGAGGTGATCGACAAGAAAGCTGTCATAAAAAAGGTTCAGCATATTAAGGCAAGTGGTCCGAACCAGCTTGGTGCGCCGTTGCAGGGAAGGCTTTCAAAGATTTTTGTAAAAAATGGTGAAGCAGTAAAGAAAAACACTCCCTTGTTTACCATTGAAGCCATGAAGATGGAAACCACGATAACTGCTTCGAAGGAGCTCACTGTTTTGTCTGTATCACTCAAAGAAGGAGCAATGGTAGAAGCAGAGGATCTTGTACTGGAGACAAA
>CAYHHK010000198.1:0-5298 GCA_964356415.1 uncultured Flavobacteriales bacterium | reverse complement strand
GAACTGCTTTTTCGATCATGCGCTGCATGTATTTGCCGTAAGGCCTGAGTTTGATCGTTTCCTGTGTGTATGGAACCTTGGTAGGCCGGGGTGCTTCTTCCGGACGCGGGGGCACGGGATAGGGGGAGTCGATATCGAGTGTGAAATCCGACATCAGGTGTACAGGGTCGTAAAGCTTGTGTTTGAGATCGACCTGGTCGCGCATGTCAGGATTCATAATAGCCAGAATGTTGACAAGAGTGCTTGTCAGACGGTTGCGCTGCTCTCGATCAGAGAGCGAAGCTATATAAAGGATCATATTCTGAATATTCCTGCCATATTCGGAAATCTTCATGGGCCCGCGGGTGGTGTTGTATTCCATACTGTGAATGCTTTGCTGATATTACCTGAATAAAGGACTGATGCTATATAAAAGTAATGAAGTGAGGATTTTGAAATCTGTGCAATTTATACCGGTTTGCACACCGGATGGTAAAAAATTATTAACGTATAAAAAATCCGGAGGAGAATTTTCTTTAAAACTGTAGCAAAGGTAATATTATTTTTGTTTGAATGATTCAGTATTTTAATAATGGTTTTTAATACAGAAGAAAACCACTGAGGCACTAAGGTCACTGAGGAACACAGAGAAAGAGTGATAGGAGTTTTAAGAATGATTGATATCCTTTCTGCTTCTTTTTTTACAAAACACATCTCCATTTACAAATAATGGTAGTGAATATTTCCCTGTTGCTCTCTGCTCTCAGTGTCTCCGTGGTAAAAATTCTCATCTTTGCATACTCAATATCATTTTTCTTTGCTGAATCGTAGAATCCTCCGTCTTGCCATTCCCAATATTGTTACCAACATCACCATACCCTTGCTGGCTATGGTCGACCTTGGCTTGATGGGGCATCTGGGTTCGGTTAAATATGTGGGTGCTGTGGCCCTGGGCGGGATGATTTTCAGTTTTATTTTCTGGGCTTTCGGATTTTTACGCATGGGTACCAGCGGATTTACGGCGCAGGCTTACGGCCAGCGGAACTTTGCTGAAGCAGGAAATATTTTAATCCGTTCAATAGTATTTGCAATTGCCGGAGGCTTATTTTTGATTTTGATGCAATGGCCGCTGAGTTGGGCTGCATTCAGTTTGGTGAATGGCAGCATTGAAGTTGAAACAATGGCAAAAGGATATTTCAATATCCGGATATATGCTGCACCTGCAACACTCTTTATTTATGCGATAATCGGTTGGTTTATCGGAATGCAGAATTCCCGGTTGCCAATGATATTAGCTATCAGTGTAAATATTCTGAATGTATTGCTGAGCCTTTTATTTATAAAGGTTATGGGAATGGGAAGCAATGGTGTAGCATGGGCCAATGTTATCAGCCAATATGGTGGTTTGTTGCTTGGCATGTTTCTGCTTTCATTCTACTGGCCGAAACTCAGGAAGTATGTATACTTTGCTGAAGCTATTAACCGTAAGGCTTTCATCCGGTTTTTTCATGTAAACAAAGATATTTTTATCCGCACGCTTTGCCTGATCTTTACGCTTTCGTTTTTTACTACACAATCTGCCAATACAAGTGATACAGTTCTGGCAGTGAATACATTGCTTTTCCAGTTCTTTTATTTTTTCTCCTATTTCGTTGATGGCTTTGCTTATGCTGCCGAAGCTCTGGCAGGGAGATATATTGGTTCAGGTGACCGGGCAATGTTGACTAAAGTTATCCGAAGACTTTTTTTATGGGGTGGAGCCATTGCTCTTGCCTTTACAATGATTTTCCTGCTTGGCGGAGGTTTTATCCTGCGATTACTTACTAATGATCCGGTAACTATTACTGCAGCTTCTCCTTATATGTTCTGGGTGGTGCTGGTACCTTTAATTACGTTTGCGGCTTTTATCTGGGATGGAATTTATGTGGGAGCAACCGCATCCAAAGCCATGAGAAACAGTATGGTTCTAATTACAACATTAATTTTCCTGCCCGCATATTACCTGCTTGAAACGGTTTTAGGGAACAACGGATTATGGCTGGCGATGATGTTGTTTATGGGGGCGAGGGGAGTGTTTTTGAGTGTGATGGCGAAGAAATCTATTTCCGCAAACATAATTGTTGAATAGTTTGTAAGGAATCAATATACATTAGAACGCCATTTCTTCTGTAATTATAACCCGTCATAATTACAGTCTATACTACTTTTATATTCAAGTGAAGTATTTTATTAGCCATAACTTCACTAGCATAATATAGCAGTATATTTAGTATTCCACATTTTAGGATAAAAGCGTCAGGGCAACGGCTACTGAGAATAATATCTTCAGTATTATCAGAGAGTTTTTCGCTAGTCTTATTAAGACGAGATTTTTGAGCTTTTTCTCAACTTTTTTTATTGCAATTGTTTATTTCCCGGTTTTTCTGAACAGCCAGCACATAATGATCCATTGAACAGCAGCTAACCATGCAATTATCACAGCTGTGAGAAAATAATCAATGAGCCACCAGGATTGAAAAAGGCGAGGTCTGTATATGGCTACAAGAATAAATGCAACCCAGTGTCCAAGGCAATATCCACATAAAAAGAGCTCGCCGAAAAAAAGGCTTTTCCCTTTTATCCATATCCTGAACGGGGCAAATAATTTCATTTCGGCAACTGTAAATGAAATACAGGCCGTTACCATTGATAACAGTATGACTTGCTTCATTGTAAAGCAATTTCAGCAGGCGCAGTCAGCAGCCGGAGGAGCAGTGAGCTACTGGGCGGAGCATGTACTTCCTGAGCCAGATATTTGTTTTTGTTTTCATGTTTAAGATTTATGTATTGGGGTTTAAATCCTAACTTAAGAAGGAATGAATAATTCTGATTTTGCTTTTACTATCGAATTTAAAAGAGTTATTTTTCATTTTATGAACTGTGTTTCAAAATTTAGTATTTGACATACTACTTCCTTATCCTATTTCGCCTTCCAAACCCTGAATGGAAGCATTTTCTATAGCAAGTACATTGTCTTTATTGCCTTCTGAAAGACTCCCATGAGTTTTGGCGCATTTATGTTCGTCATTACATTTTACAGGTGCGGCTCTTCCAACCATTGTAACATTGGTATTTCTTCCCCGCGAAAAATCAAAAATTCTTTTAGCATTTCCTTCAGCCATTCTGACACAACCATGGCCAATTGGTTCGCCAGTAACTTCCGAATGCTGATGTAATGCAATACCTCTTGTTGAATAGTACGGTTGTATTGGTGTCCAATATTTCCAACTATTATGTTCATCCAAGGGTTTTCCGGTATAAAAATCAGAGCCATAATAAGTACAACATGATCCGACAGAAGTTGGCTTATTAAATGGAGGAGCACATTGTGTCTCTGCGTTAGCACAACAAGTCCGGGTACAAGTTCCTCTTGGATCATCCGGATCAGAATACCCTTTTCCTGTTGAAACCGTAAAGCTATCAGATCCTGAAGCACTTTCCGGAGGTGATCCTTCCCACTCCATATCAGCATGTTGTGGTGGTGTTAGGGTGACAATGATTTTTTTAATGTAAGGATCTTTCTTTCTTTGCAATTGTATCTTTGGATTTACAATAGATTGACTCTGTTGCATCACATGTGTCAACTCATGCGCCAACAAACGTTTCCCCGAATCAGAATTTGTATTGTATTGCCCTGAATTAAAAACAACATCATTTCCTGAAGTAAATGCCAGAGCATTGATTGAACCTGCACTTTTTGCGGCAATGGAGTTGTCATGGATTCTCACGCGACTGAAATCATACCCGAAACGAGGCTCCATAAATGAACGGGTTTCCTGATCCAAAGATTTACCCTCGGAATTGCTTATCACATCATGTACAATTGAAGGCGCTTCCATGCCTGTGTATTCATCGTTTTCGCTTTTCATGAGTACATTTTCCTCATCTTCACCGGATCTCGCTTTCGGTTGTAGTTTCTCCTCATCCTTACATTCAGCGCACTTTCGGTTAACCGTATTGGATTGTTGCGAAAACCGGATCGGTTCCGGGGTAGTCCTTCGCATTACCTTAACAGACATCTCGCCTGCCTCTTTTTCAAATTTGGATGTTTCAGGGCTTAACGTCAGTATGGGTCGCAGAAAAGGCGAAGATAGCTTTAGTGGTTCAGGCTTTCCTGATTCCTTATTCGCTGATATGAAATTGGTTACCCGGGATGAATGTGACCTGTCGGGTGTGACGTTTGCATGCATTCTTAATGAATTTTTATACAGCTATGGCTGCCATTTGTTGGCACCAGTTCTCATCTGGAAGCGCTCCCGCAACACGAATAGAACCAGGACTCATTAGGTTATTGGGGTCGGAGCTATGGGAGCCTCCTTCGGAATCGCCAGTATAACCTGCTGCATGTCCTGATTCATGTGCTATGGTATCATTTGCTGACAAATTGCGGTTCCATAATACGCCATTTACCCCGGTATTGGCTCGTGGGAAAATCCTTGCTCCTTGCCAGGTTTGACTAAGCGTCGATTCAGTAACCAATATTTTTGTACCACCGGCAGGCCCTGAAATTTTACCAAGATTATCATCTCTAAGTTTTCTATCTGCTGCATCGTCATCATCATAATCCAAATCAGCCGGGGCAGGTTTATTATATCTCACCCAATCATAATTTGTCTTAACATCAATATTGCAAGCATTGGCATGAGCACTGCAACAATTTGAGATAGCTGCTTTTTCAACAGCGATGGATGCCCTCAGCTTTTTCATTGTTTCTTCGTTTGCTTGAGCACTCGAGTCAAATCCAATATTGACCCAAATTGTCTTTCTCGGCGCAGGGGCTGCTTGTCTCTGGATCTGATCCTGTTTTGCCGATAGATTCATTGTTGGAATTACTGATCCCTGTTGAATAGTATGCGTCAACTCATGCGCCAGCAATCTTTTTCCAGAATCAGAATTTGTATTGTACTGTCCTGAATTAAAAACAACATTATTCCCTGAAGTATAAGCAAGAGCATTGATTGAATCCGCACTTTTCGCAGCTACAGAATTGTCATGAATTTTCACATTACTGAAATCATAGCCAAATCGTGGTTCCATATATGAGCGGGTGTCCGGATCTAATGATTTGCCGCCGGATGTGTTAATAACATCATGTACAATTGAAGGCGCTGCCTTGCCTGTGTAACTGGTGTTTTCACTTTTCATTAGGATCTTATCATCGTCTTCATCGCGTTTCTCCTTCCGTTGTAATTTCTCCTCTTCCTTGCATTCAGTACATTTTCTGTTAACTACATTCATTGCAGTTGAAAAATTTATTGGTTCCGGCATTGGAATACGCAT
>CAYHHK010000197.1:0-5321 GCA_964356415.1 uncultured Flavobacteriales bacterium | reverse complement strand
TTCATACCTTCGGTTTCCGATAGTGAAAGTATAAGGCATAAGGTCTATTCAGTTTTTGTTTTTACAGCTTATAAATTCCAGGAATAAATTATGCTGTTCTCAATACAACCTGAGGTCCGAAATAATTCTGGTGCACTTCCCATGCATGGCGACTGGTGCCAGTGAGAACTTCCATTGCCCTTCTCCAAGGTAACGCTTCATGCCAGGATAACGTCTCGCCGGCGCCCATGATGTTATCCCGCGTTCCAAATGTATTGCCGTAACAGATTGTAATGTTATGACCATCGGCATCAAAGCAGCCTTGAATTCTCATGTTAACGCCAACGTGATCAAGTCCGATTGCATGACCTATTTCATGCAAAAATGTACGCTGAAAAGTCTGAACCAATTGCTGTGTATGGATATCCGTTCCTGAATGCTCTGCTCTTTCAATTGCTGTTTGATCATAATGACTCTCGTCGGCCCTGAAACTTCGCGTTGCGCCTTCCACAGTTGGTTCAGGTGTAAGGTTACTCACGATGTTGTATACATCAATTGTCTTGTGCGCATGGGCTGAATTGTCCACCAGCTCAAGTCTGAAATGACAATCCACGTTTGGTTGAATTGCGCGGTGTGGGGCAAGCGTTGAGGTATGGCCAAAATCCTCAGGCCTGTCCACCAATCCTTCACCCCATGAAGACGTATCAAAAGACGAAGGCGGAGCGAGCCAAAAATTTCCATCCCAGAAATCCTGTCCTTCAGATTGGTAAAAAGTTGTAAACCGGTTCCAGTGCTCCGGCGTAAATCTGTCGAACACAAATTGATTTCCGTCTAAATCACTTGCAGAACCTTCAGTACTTCGGCGGACTCTGGAAGTCATCTGCGGCATGATCATTCTGCGTGGTGCGCCGGCATTCTGACGCAAGAAAACTTTCAGGGTAATGGTCAATTGGGCGTTTGTATGGGCATCCACACCGCCGGTATCAAGCGCTGCGTCGAATCTGGCTCCGTTAAGATCGATATTGGTACGTTCAATACGCATGTGGTTTGTTGGGATAATTAATCAATCAATAAGGAAATTCCACTTCCTCCCCGGCTTGTCGTTTTTATCACCAGGGTTTTCTGATTTCACTTCGTCAGTTACCATGGATTCAACCTGAATACCATTTAGTTTGTTCCAAAAATTCAGTTTTGAAATTTTGCGTGTAATAAGCTTTCCATCTTCAAAAATAAACTCAACTGCAAATTGAGGGTCTTCATCCTCCATTCCAAAAACTTTTACCGGGCCAAAAAAGTCCTTCAACTTCGCTGCGTCACAGGTTGGCAAAAATACGCGCAATACTCGAGGATCATAAAACCTGAAGTACATCTCCCGTCCCTCTTCTGTTTTAACCATTAGGTATTTTCGAAAATGTTTTTGCAGTTCCTCAAGTGTATCATTGGTTTCAATGAACACACCCCAACTGTTGCCCCAACCCTTATCAAGAAGCCATTTTCCAAATTCAGACTCAGGCTGATATTCAAACAAATGAGGCGCTACAGAACTTAAATATTCTTCACCCTTACCCATGTATAAATTCAGAAAGTTTGTTTGTAAAGTCTGGGCAGTTTCCATCTCACCGAAGATGCGGGCGGCATCGAGGATAGAGAAGGTGAAATGAGTATGACCTGATATTTGCTGCATCATTAATGCCTTATGAGCAATTTAATTTCGTGTCTGCTGAATTGTTTTTTCCAAAGTCTTCCCGGTAATTCCATCAATTTTCAATTCATAGACATCATAAATATTCAAAGGATCAATTGGATAACTGACAAAGTACAAAGGCACACCAACACTTGCCCGGTGAACGTCAAATCCGAGTTTCATTTGCATAATATTGATACCTATATCTTGCATTTTTTTGTCTAGCTCTTCGATTGTAAATTTATAATTGGTTTCCCAATTTGTTTCCTTTGTCAGTGTCCCACTTTCATCATAATACCTCCACACTCCAATCGGGAAAGAGTAAAATTTTTCTCCTGTTGCTTTCAGTTTTCCAGATTTCATAAAAAATAATTTCAAAACTGAATGCGGGTTTGGTGGATTTTTTATTTCCACAGTGTAATCCTGGCTTGATGAGTTTTCAATTTGCCGAACTTGTGAACCATCCTTTAAAGTATAAGTATACTCACCATTAATGCTATTCTTGTTGAATTCAGCTATATCAAATGTTTCCATTGATGTATGTTTTTGATTATTTACATTATTATGATTTATTTGTCCCCTGCAGGCAAGCGTACAAATAATTAATACCAAAGCAATTTTCCGGTTAATTCTCATGGATTCTTACTCTTTAATATCTGCCATTGCCAATACCACGTGGTGAGACCTTCAGAATTATAGCTCATCACATTATCGGTTTTAGGTTTTGTAAAAGTATGTTTTGCATCCGGTGATTCAATTTTAACAAAACTACCGGCATCGTCTTTTTCCCTATGTGCATGTCGCAAATGCAAACCATGCAGTACCTCATGATTAAAAGTCGTATTATCCCTTGTGTTAAACATGACAAGACTTCTAATCCCAATACCTTCAATGGAGCCCATCACACCAAACAATGCAGGTTCATTGAAACAGAAAACTGTAAAGTAACCTGTTTGGTATTTACTGTTTTTAGGATCATTAACAAATAAAGATCTAACCCTAGATTTAAAACCAGCTTCCCTTGATTTTATTTTGTTGGATGCGGCATCAATATACTTTCCAACTTTTGTCCCTGTTGCATCTGTTACTATTCTAAAATCCGGATCAGTTGTTAAATCCAAATCAAGGGGTGAGTTTTCAGTAGCAGCAGTAAATAAAGCCTGATGAAGTGAGTTGTGAAAATTGTTAGTTTCTGTAGCACCAAAATTATTAGTAGGTGTTGGGATACCTGTATTTAAAATATCGGTCTTAACCTTTACAAGAACAAATTTAATTTCTCTCCTTTCGGGTGCGTCATTTTTACAGACAATTAATTTACCAACCATTTGCGCATCACTTTTGCCCTTTGCGCCTTTTGGGTAGGCCATCACTTTTAACTCAATGTCTGATGTTAATTCCTTGAGGCATTTAATTTTTACAGTATCGTCAGACTTTCTTTTAATTCCCGATTTCTTTGCTTTATCAGCAAAAGTATATTTTAACTCAAGTAACTCCTTGTCTTTTTCATCATACTCCAATTCAATTTTTTCAGGCTCGTCGCTTTCACGTTCCACCGTAATAAGTATTTTCATTTCTGCTTCAGAAACAGGACGAGGAATTCCCGGTATTACAGGTAAAGTTTTTAAAAAAATATCGGGGTACAAATTTAGGTATGGTACAAAGTATTCCTTTAAGTCTTCAGGGTCTGATTTGATCTCTGTGTCTAGTAGTTTATATTCTTTTTTCAAAGCAGCATAGTCTTCTGTAGAAACAGTTTCAGGTGGAACAATACTGTGAGAATATTCCTGAGTCACCTCGATTTTTCCTCCGACAATATTGGTGAGTTTAACTCCACCATCAACAGTATCCTTATAAACGTCTTCTCCTGCTTTTTCTCCTTTATAATTTCCAATCCTTAGCCAGTCAAATCCATACTCTCCTTTCCACGAATCCAATGGCCTGAATTGGACCATGCATTTCATTGGGATTTTTTTCTTGATGGCCGCCGCTGCAGCCTGGCAAGCCGCACATCCTGATGCTCCACCATGGCTATGGTCATGTCCCGGTGTATTAGCGAGGGGATCGTCATCTGATTTTGTTGCATTGTAGATAAGGACGGCAACAATGACGATGACTAAGATAATAACTGCAATTAATGCGACAACAGCCCAAGGTCCCATTTGTAAGTATTTTATTCAGGAAAACTAATACTGCATTCTCCTTCTGTATAGCCGGTGATTTGCTGAGTCTTTCCATCCGCCCCAGTAATTCCACTGAATACTTTTCCATCAGAAGTTTTTATTTCATAGCGAACATCTTTAGAGGGTTCATCACCCATTCCGGAAATTTCGTATTGCACTTTGCAGTCTTCCTCATTGTGCATATGAACAGTAGCTTCTCCATCTTCTGCCCCATCTATCAATGCATTGATCCGGGATTGCTTGGTTGCAAAAGAAGCATTCATTCCTACAGCCTGCAGAACCATTGGATCGTTCTTGGCTTCCTTCAAGGCATCTTTGGGGTCAACTTTTAACGGGGGCACCATCACGACTACAGCATCAGGCACGTATACAGGCGGCGTAACCGGACTTGGCATCATCTCCCCTATCAATACCGTAGGGCATCCAATTACAATCGTCCCTCCATGGGCACACATATCACCCATGCGTGCTGCAGGCTTCCCTCCTATCAGCACACCAACAGAGCCAAGCACAATTGTATCCGGAGGTCCGGTGCAAACGCACATATCCCCCATCACTGCTGCAGGCATATTGCCAATCAAAACAGTGGGGCATCCGGGACCTGTTACAGGACCACCAACGTGTGGCACCGGCGGCACTCCCGGTGTTACCATCGGGCAAACATGCATGTCACCTATTCTTGCTGCGGGCTTTCCCATTTGTTATTTCTTAGCGGTTACTGATCCGGGTGCCGTCCATGGCCTTATTACCCGTTCAATAGCCGGATTGGTAATTTCAAAAATCTGATTTCCCTTATCAAGTCTCAAATGATAATTTTTCCCTTTGGCATTCACAGTAATGTGCTTTGTCTTGTCACCACCGGGACGATCTGAACTATGCGGACCGGCCGTAACATTCCAGGGTTCCTTTGACATTTCCTCAATTAATCTGTTAGCCATTTTCCTTACTGAAGCGTGTCTTCCCGATTGACTTGCGCATTCAATAAGCAAGATCACCTCATTTGAATTTATCCAGTCCCCATACCATCCGTTTTTAATACAGGAACCATTGGTTTTTGCCTTGTGTAAATCTTCGTGGTATGCCATTTTATGAATGATTAATGATTACAGATTAGTTTATCTTCACCAACGCTGCCTGCAAACTTGCCATGGCAGTGCCTTTCAGATCCAGCTTCAATCCTTCCACCGTTGCACCAACGGTTCCTTTGGCTTTAAATTCAGTCATGGCTTCGATTTTAACAGCACCTGCCCCACTTTTAACGCCCACATCCTGCATTGCTTCAAGCGTAATCTTGTCTGTTGATGATTTTACAGTGACAGCCTTCATCGCCTTCGCTGTTACTTCTCCCTGTGCTTCAGCCAGAATGTCTTTTGTAGCCTTGAAAGTGATATTGTTTTTTGCATTAAGTGTAATATCATTGTCTGCATTGAACTCAATATCCTTCGACTGCACAATAATTTTCTTCTTCGATTTTATTT
>CAYHHK010000196.1:0-5440 GCA_964356415.1 uncultured Flavobacteriales bacterium | reverse complement strand
AGACAAGAAATTCTTTTCGTCTCTTCTGACGGTCAATGGAAAATGATTGAAAAAGTGAAAGAAGGTTTTGAAATTTCCGGCGACGGAAACCTTGGAAGAGGGACTGTGCTTTCCATTCATCTTATTACATCAGCAAGCGGCCATGACAAGGCTCTCTTATTTAGCGAAAAAAATAAAAAACTGGATTACTGCTTTCTGGATTTCTCTGCGGGTTCGAGCAGTTGTTCACAAAACGAACTAAAAGATAAAAGTTTTCTTAATCAATTCAACACGCAATCAACTTTTTATTCAGGTCGTTTTGACAATTCAAATAAGTCGTTATTGTTTTATTTTGACAATGAGTGGCGTTTTGATCTGAAGAAAATCAGGATTGACACCGATGGCTTGACGATTGAATCGCAGGTTGATTTTAAGCAAACAGATCCTGAAAGGAACCCTTGTTATTACGAGTATACCAAAATCATTAGTGGAAATTTTTTTGGCACTGGTATAGATGGTTTCCTGGTCATGATGCGAAACTGTCGAGATGAAAATTTTGACGGCAAGAGATGTTTAGAATACGAAGAGGTAGAAGGCATGCCTTCCGGGTATTTATTTTATCAATACAAAAATGCTGATTGAATATGTTCAAGTGTAATTGTTTTTTATTTTTCCTCCTGGTACTTTTTGCATGCAATCCTTCAGCAAAAAAAGAAGCCATTGTTGATTCCATAAATACCGGAGCCTTTTCTCTGAAAGATTTTTATGCGATTAGAAATATAAGCGATTCTGCAGCGGCTGAAGTAAAAATCGACCTCGATTATTCAAATGCTTTCACGGATGGCTTTGTGATTCCTTCATCCAGGCAAACGATAGAAGGTTTTTTTGTCTGTTCTTTTTTGCTGAAGAATAATTTATCTTCCGCTGTGAATTTTTTTTATAAAATTTATTATCAGAACGAATCCTATAAACTCAATGAATGGGATTCGATAACAAATAAAGAAAGTGAATTTGCTTCTGAGAATTTCTATGGCAGTTGGGAAAACACCGAAATCAGCTTCAAACAGACTTCGCTAATAGCCGCTGATGGGGAATTTCATACAGTCTTTGATTCTATCCGGATCGTAGGCAATCCGCGGAACGAAGAATTGTATTTCAGCAATGGCAGAAATGACCGTTGGAAACGGAATCCACGTGTGGGGACATACAGTTTCATCGTTGTAGTTTCAACTGAAGAAAATATTTCCGCTAAAAAAATTCCGGCTTTTGCACAAAACATACACCTAAAGAATGGGAGTTCATTTTCTAACCCCTATTCTTTCTTTTTGTATGGCGACGGGAAGAAACTAACCAATGTTGCCACCCTCAAATCCCAAACAGAATTAAAAGTAACTGCCCGGCTTGATCTTGGGGCTGGTATATATATTGATTCGGTCAATTTTAATGATTCTGAAAGCCGTAAACATTTCATTGCCGGCTGCGGACAGGATGCTGCTCTATACAACAATGCCCCAATCTCCCAGTTCATCAACAACATCAATGAAACCATGCGGCTGGAAAATATCCCTGTAATTGCTGATGTACTCAAGGACAACTATTCAAAAGCCGATTACCGCTGGAATGAAAGTTTTTACAAGCGCGAGGAATTGGTTTCTACCACACCACAAGTTGCAAAGTATCCCTGCGAAACAGTTTATGCTGATCAGGTAAACAAAAAAATTATCATGAAAAATCCCGGAAATGAATTCGGGAAGTGGAGAAAGGAAAGTGTTGGGGTGATCACACGCCATGCATTTACGTATGGAAAGTGGCGCGTGAAATGCAAGCTTACTGAATTGATTAACAAAGACAATGTCTGGAATGGACTTACAAATGCCATCTGGCTCCTGCATCAGTCGGCCCCGGGATCAGAAACATGGAACAGGAGAAGAAGTTGCAATAAAGAAGGTTATATGGCAACCTATTGGGGAGGACATGACGACAAGCGCGTTCCCGTTGTTGACTATTCAGAAATTGATTTTGAAATATTAAAAACGCCGCCCTATTGCCCTGACCAGTATTATCCTCCTGTTTTTAAAAATCCTAGACCGAATCGTCACAACCACAAAGACTGGAATGTCGGATTTCCGGATGACCTTGATGATTTTGACGATAAGCTTTCAGTATCATGTACCAACTGGGATATGGCTTGCTGGGAACCCAAAAAATTCGGCGTGGGATGCAATACGATTACATACGGTGACAAAACCTTTGAAACACACCGTTGGGATCACTGGTACAGGGCTTTGTCATCCCGGACACCTGAAATGGATGATTCATTATTCGGTTCTCCCTATTATTATTTTGAAATAGAATGGAAGCCGACTGAGATTATCTGGCGCATCGGGCCCGAACCGGATAAAATGCGTGTGGTAGGTTACATGAATGATGAAGTTACATCAATTCCAAACAACCAAATGTTGCTCATCATCACACAGGAATGGCACAACACCAACTGGTGGCCAGGCTCCCCGTACTTACAGCACTTTATTCCTTTTCCAAAGAACGATATTTTGGGAGAGATTTATGAGGTCGTGATTGAGTGATGGGTTACGATCAGACTGCGTTGCAACCCATCCTGACATTAAACCATCAGGTTTATTTCAGAGAATTTCTTTTCTTCGCAGCGAACTTTAAACCAAGGTAAGATCGAAATTATTTAGAAATGGTATTCAGCAGTAGCTTATTTCTTCTTCTATTTCTCCCACTATTTCTTGGTGTCTATTTTCTCGCTGCAGACCGGTTTAAAAATGGCGTCATCCTTGCATTCAGTATTTTCTTTTACATGTGGGGGGCTCCGAAGTTTCTGTTCGTCATCCTCGGCTCAGTTGTGGTAGACTATGTGTTGAGCAAAAAAATCTACTACTCAACTGATGAAAAGCATCGCAAGCGATGGCTGATTTTTTCGGTAATGCTGAACGTAAGTATTCTTCTTTATTTTAAGTACGCTAATTTTTTTATTGAGAATTTCAACGCAGTCCTCGGGGATTTTGGGATGAAGCAGGTAGCCTGGACACAAATTGCACTCCCGATCGGAATATCCTTTTTTACATTTCATGAACTAAGCTACATCATTGATGTGTACAGAGGCGTGAATAAACCAATGAAACGGCTGGTTGACTATGCTGTCTATATTCTCCTCTTTCCTCAGCTGATTGCAGGCCCTATCATCCGGTACAAAGAAATCGCACACCAGATCATAGACCGCCGAAGCCAGGAAACAATTGACAATAAACTTACAGGAATGCTGCGGTTTATTATCGGATTATCAAAGAAAGTGCTGATTGCAAACACCATTGGGGCTGAGGTAGACAAGATATTTGCTATCCCTGCTCATGACCTTAGTTCAACAGTTGCATGGATAGGGATCATTGCCTATTCCCTGCAAATCTATTTTGACTTCAGTGGATATTCCGACATGGCAATCGGTATCGCCCGCATGATAGGTTTTTACTTTCCTGAAAACTTTAACAATCCATACATCGCTCAAAATATCACTGAGTTCTGGAGAAGATGGCATATGTCACTCAGCAGATGGATGCGCGACTACCTGTACATTCCGCTCGGAGGCAATAAGGTAAAAACAAAAATGCGGCTTTACCTGAACCTTTGGCTCGTATTCCTCATTTCAGGTTTCTGGCACGGGGCCTCCTGGAACTTTATTGTCTGGGGCGGTTTCCATGGATTCTTCCTGATTTGCGACCGGTTGTTCTTTGTCCGATTCACTGAAAAAATCGGCAAGATCCCCTCAATGCTTATCACCTACATAATTGTTCTTGTTGGATGGGTTTTCTTCCGGTCAGAAAATCTTTCTTATGCCTTTGATTTCATCAAAACCATGTTCGCTTTTGACTTCAAGTCCATACCGTTTTTATTGAATAACAAATTTTGGTTTTTCTTATTGTTCGGATTGATGGTATCCTTTATTGGCTCAATCAAAATTATTGAAAAACTTCAAGTACGTTTTTATGAAGGAAAAATTAACGCTATCGGACACATTGCATTCACAATTCTTTGCGCAGCACTTCTTGTTATTTGTGTTGGTTCAATAACATCTTCAGGCTTTAACCCATTTATTTATTTCCGGTTCTAAAAATGAAACTGCCTGCACTTAAGTTCCTTCTTTTTTCTTTCTTCTTTGTATTGCTGCTTGTCCCTGAACTTCAGAAAACTTTTTCTGTATTTACATTCATGCCGCTTACAGGCGAATTTGTTCCTGCTGCAAAGCAGTCCTTTACAAAAGATGGATGGTTTGACGGCACATTCCAAAATTCTTACGACAAGTACTATGAAGAAAATATAGGCTTTAGAAATCCGCTGATACGTGTGTACAATCAACTTGATTTTTCACTTTTCAATATAGCACACGGTGGCGATATTGTTGTTGGGAAGGAAGGATTTTTGTTTCAGACCCAATACCTTACTGCACATGCAGGAATGGACTTTATCGGTGAAAAGGAAATTGACGCCCGCATGGAACGGATTAAGTTTGTGAACACACAATTACGAGAGAAGGGGATTCATCTTATTGTTGCCTTTGCCCCAACCAAGGCAGATTTTTTTTCCGAATATGTTCCTGCTTTTTATTCAAGAAAAGATACACCCCAAACCAATTATGACTTATACAGGAAAAAGCTTTCCGAAAGCGAAATTTCATTTATCGACTTCAATGATTACTTCTTAAAATTAAAAAGAACATCCCCTTATCCATTATTTCCAAAGCAAGGAATTCATTGGAGCCAGTATGGCGTTTACCTGGCTGTTGATTCATTGCGTAAATACATCAGGGAAAAAGCTAACATCGACCTGAATGAGATTTACTGCGACTCAGTTCAAACTTCTTATGAACTGAAAAGCACCGACTATGACCTTGGAGACCTGACCAATGTCATGAACAACATGCCTCACTATGAAATGCCATACCCTGTTTTGCGTTTTGAAAACAACCCAACAAAGCAAAGGCCTAATTTGCTTACCATCGGTGATAGTTTCTACTGGAATATTTACAATGCAGGAATTGCGAAAAACTTGTTTAACGGCTCTCATTTCTGGTATTACAATCATGATGTATATGCAGACTCACTTTCACAAAAGGAAGTAGTAAACCTTAACACTTTTATGCAGGAAGTTGAGAAGCAACAAGTCATTTTGATCTTACAGACAGAATCAAATCTCAATAATATTGGGTTAGGATTCTTTGAAGCTGCCAGTGATATGTTACACGGAAAAGAAAACCAGAGCCCTGTTTTAAGAATTGAAGAAGAAATTCGCAACAATCCTGAATGGTTTGCTGCAATTAAAAAGAAGGCTGCAGAAAAAAATGTATCGATTGATGCTATGATTCGTTCGGATGCTGAATGGTTAGTGGAACAGGAAAGGGTAAAAAAGAAATAAGATATCGCAGCGATCAACCTGTGCTGAA
>CAYHHK010000195.1:0-5464 GCA_964356415.1 uncultured Flavobacteriales bacterium | reverse complement strand
GTTGCAGCCTCCGCTATTCAACTCACTTTTGGTCTCAGTAAATATTCGCTCGAACATTTTTCGAAAATAATTGTCTATCCGGCAGCATTCTACAACCGTTAAAATAATGCAATGCATATGGGTGAAACAAATACCCATGGCATTATCGTTCTTTCATGAAAGGATTTACAGGAAGGATTCAGAAAGGCAACAGATAATTTCAATGTAGGACTGCATGAAATGGCACATGCACTGGAATTGCAATTGCTTCTGAAAGAAGATTACGATAGTTTCTTTGGAAATTACTACCCAAAGTTTAGTCTCATCGCTGAAGAAGAATTTGAGAACATCGAAAATGAATAAAATCATTCATTATGAGAAGTACCTGGTCATAAAAAATCCATCAAACAAATTCGCAACGATTTATGAGCTAAATGATATTGTTGCGGTGAATCTGACCAGTGATCGTTCAGGCGACGCAATTGAAATAATGGGGGCGCGGCATGGCAAAATCATCCGACGCAGGCATTCTTATCTTACCAATGGCAGCGACATGAACATATTGCTTCAAAAACTGAGAGAGAAAAAGATTGTAGTCAGGTGAGAGCAGAACCTATTGATTATAAGGTCGTATCCAATGGATTATGCGCACCCGCCGGGTTATCATTTTCAGGTCAATTCCAGCTGAAGTAACCCGGCATTGAAACTTTATCAGAGTTTCGAAACAACTGCTTGATTTAAGACCTCTGTTTATTTTTCCCGATATCATCCCTTGATTAATGTAGTCCTTTTTCATATATTAGCAAAATAAAATCCAAGAATGGTACTGGTACTAAAAAAAAAATCATCAAAAACACTTCGAGAGCAGGTGGATGAAGTTTTGCTTGCATCTAAGTCCGGGAAAAACAAACATGCCTGGAATAAATTCTTTGGCAAAGTTGAATGGAATGTTGACCCTGTCAATTTTCAACGAAGCTTAAGGGATGAATAATATTTTACTCGATACCAATATCCTTATTTACATCCTCCTGGGAAATACTTCTGTAAAAGAAATTCTCGAGGAAAAGAACTGGTTTATATCCTTTATCAGTGAAATGGAGCTTCAAATGAAACCGGGACTAACCACTTTAGAAATGAAAGCAGTTCAATCACTTCTCAGCGAGTGTATGATTGTTGAAATGAATAGTAACATTAAGGTTAAAGCAATTTCCAATTCCCTGGACTATAAATTGAAACTCGCAGATAGCATTATTTTAGCCACCGCACAGGTAAATGGTATTTCATTGATAACAGGGGATTCCGTTTTCAAGAAGATTGCCCAGGAAACAAATGATGTTTTGTTCATAGTTCCCTAAAAACCTGGATTGAACCCAACTTGTGATATATCAGAAGCGGAGCTTATCACGTAAAACTGAACACTACTAATGGATCAATTACTAAGAAATTAGTTGTTAATTGATTCAATCCTTCCAAATATCCTCGCCCTTTTCGCGTTTACTCTTCCCCCCCCATCAACCGCTAAAACCGATAGAGTATCTATATTGATCAATTGCGAATACAGGCATTTGAACATCAACAACTTTACTACCAATATGAACCTATAAATTTTGGATCATTTTATACTGAGTAATGGCATAATTTTCTGAAATCTAATTCTACCTTTGCCGTAATGAAAAAATTAACCCTTAGCCAACGAAGTTTAATCGTATTTGGCCTTTCTATCATTTTCCTTTTTTGCACCATACAACTGTTTGCACAAACCGAGCGTGACAAAAATCTGGTTCAGTTCAGCGGTGTTGTTGTGACCGGAGATTCACTCGCTCCTATTCCGTTTACAAGTATCATGGTGCGCAACAGTTACCATGGGACAGTAAGCGACGTTTATGGTTTCTTTTCATTCGTAGCAAGAATGAATGATACCATTGAATTCAGCGCGATCGGTTTCAGGCGTGCAATGTTTATTGTACCCGATACAATTACCGATTACAGGTGTTCGCTGATCCAGATCTTAAAAACCGATACCATTCGCCTGCCTGAAGTAACCGTATTCCCATGGCCAACGAAAGAGCAATTCAAAGAAGCATTCATCAACCTTCATGTTCCGAATGATGACCTGACACGGGCGCAACGCAACCTGAATAAAAATGAGCTGAATTATCTGGCAGCAACCATGGTGATGGACGGAAGTATGAATTTTAGGAGTGCAATGGCCGTTCAGCAAAGCAGGTTGTACTATGCAGGACAGGTGCCAACTTCAAACTGGCTGAATCCGATTGCCTGGGCCCGATTTGTTGAGGCGTGGCAGAATGGCGATTTCAAAAAGAAAAATACAGAGAAACCAGCGAGGGAGAAGTAGATGACTATTTTGAAGCTCATTCTATATTAAGGAAATCCGCTAAAATTTTAAACTGAAAGAATATTCATCTGTATGCTCATCCCACCACACACTCTAACCCTAAAGGGAATCCACGCGCGGAGTCTCTCTTCAGGGACCAGGGTGCTGCAAAGGAAGTTTCCGTTTAAGACTTTTTTATTAATTTATCTTTTTACCTTTTTAGCCTCGAATATCGTCGCTCAAACGGGAACAATTTTCGGCTCTGTAAAAGACTCTCTCAACAAACCATTGTTTGGCGTAGGCGTTTCTGTTTTCGGGAAACCTTATGGGACCACAACAGGTGAAGATGGAAAATACGCGCTGACCGTTCCGGCAGATCAATCGCTGAAGATCATTTTTTCTTTTACAGGACTTAGCCGCGATTCTGCATTCATCACAGTGAAGGAAAATGAAAAACTGGAGATCAATAAAAAACTATCAGGGAAAATCAAGGAACTTGGAGAAGTAATCATTGAAGACCAGTCACTCAAAGGATCAAACATTACCCGCATCAATCCTAAAATAGTCTCTGTGCTTCCTACAGTGAACCAGAGCGTTGAAGACATCCTCAAAACACTGCCGGGCGTTAGCAGTGCGAATGAATTGAGTTCCACATACAGTGTGCGCGGCGGAAATTATGACGAGAACCTGGTCTATGTAAATGATGTGGAGATCTACCGTCCCCTTCTGGTTCGCAGCGGCCAGCAGGAAGGTTTGAGTTTCATCAATCCAGACATGGTAGAGACTATCAACTTTTCTGCAGGCGGATTTGATGCTGTTTACGGAGACAAGTTATCATCTGTACTCGATATCAAATACAGGAAGCCAAAAAAGTTCGGATATTCATTAAACGGAAGTTTGCTGGGTGCTGCCCTTGAACTGGAAGGCATCAGCAAGGACAAGCGCTGGACAGCCATTGGAGGTGTACGCTATAAATCCAATGCATACCTCCTTAATACTTTTGAAACCAAGGGAGAATACAAGCCAAACTTTATTGATGCACAGTTGCTGACAACATTTGATGCTTCGAAAAAATTTTCCATTGAGGTGCTTGGAAACTACGCACGCAATATTTACAACCTTGTTCCTCAAAGCCGCGAAACAAATTTCGGTACGATTACAGATGCAAAACGTTTTACTGTTTATTTTGAAGGGCGGGAAGAAGACCGTTATGAAACATATACCGGTGCTGTTACAGGCATCTACAAACCATCAGAAAAACTAAAACTGAAGCTGATCGCTTCCGGCTATCATGCCGATGAGCAGGAAAACTTTGACATCCTGGGACAATATTTTCTCGATCAGCTGGAAGCGGATCTTGGCAAAGAAGAATTCGGAAATGTGTTGTTCAACCTCGGCGTCGGGTCGTTTCTGAATCATGCACGCAACAGACTAAAGGCAACTGTTTACAACGGAGAGCACAAGGGCGAATGGGTTGGAAATAAAATTCTCGTCCAGTGGGGTGTAAAAGCACAGCATGAAGAGATAGAGGACAAACTAAATGAATGGTACTACCTCGACTCTGCAGGATTTTCAATTCCATCTTACCGCGATCCGGTGAACCCGCAGATCCTGCTGAACGATGTAGTAAACACAAAGAATAACCTCAGCAGCAACCGCCTCATGGGTTATATTCAGAATACCTGGCAGATGGCTGACACAGGAAAACTGGTGCTCACAACAGGCGTACGTGCCAACTACTGGGACCTGAATGATCAGCTTGTCATCAGTCCGCGTTTGTCGCTCACTTATAAAGCAAAAAATTGGAAACAGTTCAGCGTGAAATTCTCTGCCGGATATTATTACCAGCCGCCTTTTTACCGCGAACTGCGCGACATGCAGGGCAACGTCCACACCGATCTGAAAGCACAGCAATCCATTCATTTCTTACTTGGGACAGATTACTATTTCCTTGCGCTGGGAAGGGAATTCAAACTAACGTCTGAAATATTTTACAAATTGCTGGATGAGCTGATCCCTTATAAAATTGACAACCTGCGCATCCGCTATCTTTCAAAAAATAATTCTAAAGGATATGCCCGTGGAATTGATTTCCGTTTGTTCGGAGATTTTGTTCCGGGAGTGGAATCATGGGCATCACTTTCATTCCTCCAGACAAAAGAAGACCTGAGTGATGACTTTTATTACAAACGATACAATGCAGAAGGCGATGAGATCATTTCCGGCTACACATATGACCAGGTGGCAACCGACAGTGTACGGGTTGAACCGGGAGAGATCCCTCGCCCTACCGACCAGCTGATCAACTTCGGATTGTTCTTCCAGGACTATTTTCCGAAGTGGCCTACCTATAAAATGCAGCTCAGCCTGTTATTCGGATCAAAGCTTCCGTTTGGTCCTCCGGGGCCAGACCGGTATAAAGATGTATTGCGTTCCCCAACTTATAGAAGGGTTGACATCGGCTTCTCCAAGCAAATTATCGGGGAAGATGTAAAGAGGCCGCCAAAAATAAAATTGCTAAGAAAATTCGAAGCGATCTGGATCACTTTAGAAGTGTTTAATCTTTTGCAGGTAAACAATGTCTCATCCTATCTTTGGATCACGGATGTGTCGAACGACAGGCGCTACGCTGTTCCGAATTACCTTACAGGAAGGCAATTGAATGTTCGTCTTAATTTCAAATTCTGAAAAATGAAAAAAATAATTCTGTTCTCATTATTTATATTCCTTGGCCATTTTTCTTTTTCCCAGTCCATGACCTTTTGCGAAAAAGTTACGCAGGATGGCAAACCTGAAAACCCCAGTCATATTTTCAGGATCGTAAAAAGCGGCGGCTCTTTTCAGTTGCTTGCTATTCTTGACAAAGCAGTCAATACAAAGCTTGTCAAAATTGATATTTTTAAAGTCGACGAGAACGGCAAAGAAACCTGGGATGCTTCTGTTGACGTGGATGTTGAGAATGACTGGATCTGGTTTTCCAAGCAACTCATTTTTTACAAAGGCGGGGATTTTACCGTTTATTCCTATACAGCGGAAGACAAGCTGCTTTGCACGGGCATGGTGAAGGTGATTGTAGAATAGTACTAAGTACTAATATATACGAATGTACTAAGTACGAATTCATACGAATGTACTAAGTACGAATTCATA
>CAYHHK010000194.1:0-5486 GCA_964356415.1 uncultured Flavobacteriales bacterium | reverse complement strand
GTATTTGCATTGCCCCCCATGGTCCAGTCGTCCCGCTCCGGTTCGCTCAATGTAGTTTGAACATTAGCCAGGCAGTTGTTGGCATCAGTTACCACAAGCGAGTAAAATCCACCGCCAAGCTGTGAACGGTTTTGCGTGGAAGGACCATCTTCCCATTGAAAAGTAAATGGCGAAACGCCTCCATCAATTGTAGTGGTTATGCTGCCGTTGGAGGCGCCGTATAAACTGATGTTGTATCCATTATTGTACTGGTATGCAGTAAGAATCGGTTTTAAAAAATCAGGAGAAGTAAGATTGACTCCGAAGTCGGCCGATTCTCCGGTTGAATCCGTCACAACAACATTGTGAAAATCAGCACTCAGGCCTGTGATCGTTGCCGTGGTTTGTTCATTGCTCCACTGATATGTGTAAGGAGGTGTGCCACCAGAAACATTCACTGTAATACTTCCGTCTTTAGCGCCAAAGCAGGAAATATTGTAGTGATTGAAATCAGAGGTGGTAAATGTTATTTGCATTTGCGCATGCAATTGGCTGGCAAAGAGAAAAAATAAAATCAGGCAAATAAATCGCGGGGGGGGGGGGAGATTCTTTTTCATGGGCTTGGTTGTAAATTAAATGGTAGTGTAAAGGATAGAATTCTATTCTACATTTCCAAGAAATATTTTTGAGTTTTTGGTTAACAGCAGAAAGGATGCTGCCAAAGAAAAACCCGGGGAAGAGCCTTCCCGCATCACTCAATTTTTTAAAAATGGAATGTAATTTCAAAAAATCCAAAACCCGGGGTATCCCGCAACACAACAACCTTTCATCAGGATAGAAAATTTACTAAAGAGCACGGCTGCACATTTTCAAATTTGCACATCAGCACATCGGAACATCAGCACATCCTCACATCACCACCACCTTAACCACCACCGTGCGTTCTGCATCTGCAACCTTTACAAGGTAAATGCCTTTGGCTGTAAGCGTAAAATCAAATTCCGTTTTAAAGGTATGTATTGTTGAAGAAACTTCCCTGCCGGCTAAATCATAGATGTAAATGTTTTTTTCTGCCTGCATTCCTTCCGGCATTTTTAAATGAAAGACACCAGTGGTTGGGTTGGGGTAGGCGATGGGTGAGTAATACCATTTGTAAAACTCTTTTATTTTTACGGGAAAGCAACTTGTTAAACTATCCGGTGGTACATCAACAGTATCCTGCACCCATGTTACGTTCTCTCTTGGATCGAATAATGAATCTGTAATTACAATGGTGCTGTCTGTTGGAAGCAAGCTAACAACGGGTATTATATCTGAAACTTCAGTGCAGCCTACATAACCAAGTGGATCAGTTTTGAGCAAGTAGTAACCCATATTAATAGGCGAGCGGACAAATGCGCCCACTACAAAAAAGCCGCTATCAGGAGTTTGAAGCAAGTTAACTCCCAATTCCGGATAATTTGCATCACCGTATCTTCTCTCCCATTCAAAGTTTCCCATGCTGTCAGTTTTCATCAGCACAAGATCATTATTGCCGGGAAATCGCATAGTAGTGATCAGCACAAGCCCCTGATCAAGAGTCTGATAAATTTTTATTGGGTCGAAACGAAAGCCATAAGTGATATTAGAAACTACCATCGGGTAATTGAGATCGCCATAGGTTTTGGTCCACAAAACATTTCCAAAAGCATCAAGCTCCATTAGATACAGCTTTGGGTATTGTGTTTGAAATGTAGTATCGGTTATACCTGCAAGCAACAGGTTGCCGTTTGTTTTTACAATCAGGTCAACAATTACTCCCCTTGGGCGCAAATAGGATTTGGACCACAGAGGAGAAAATGAGGTATCTGTTTTTACAAGTATAAAACCGTTTCCGGACATAAAATTAGAATTAAATGCAAGAAGGTAATTACCATCTGCTGTTTGTTCAACCAGCCGAACAAGGCAATTGATATTGTATTTTCTACTCGCAAGCAAATTGCCTGCGCTGTCGGTTTTAATAATCACAGGATAATTTATTGAATCATATACTCCCCATGCAAGCACGAATTTTGAGTCAATTGTCTCAATCAACCCGTGGGTAAGGCCAGGCCAGTTATATTTATGTTTCCATACAATATTATTCGTGCTGTCAATTTTATACAATGTTTCACAAGCTGTGTTGGGTGCCAATGTATCATATCCGCCAACTATCATTCCCTTATCTTTAGTAAACTTAATAATTTGGTCAGTACTCATAAGGTCCACCCCAAAGTAGTTCCATGAAAGAAGATCGCCCTGGGCAGAAATATCATATTTAGCAACACGGTACTCGTTGTCAATTCCTAAAAAATTATATTTGTCAGAAGCAGAATCATATTTTATATCTCCACGCGTGCCTCTAATTCCGTCTGTGAAATAAAAATAATTATAAAACCGCTCCCATGTTGACTGGCCAAAGCTGAAGCCAATGCCTGTACCCAATATCAGAAATTGGAGGATAATAACTTTCTTCATTGGTTAATTTAAAGCACAGCCAACTGCTTTATGCAGGTTGATTTATCGGTTATTATTTTCAGGTAATAAATACCCTTTGATTTGGATGAAAGGTTTAAACTAAACATACTCTCATTGAGAACACGATCTCTCAAAACAAGATTGCCTGTATAGTTATACACTTCTACCTGGCAATTACCCGAAAAGGGGCCGGAAAGAGAAACTGTAAAAATTCCTGCTGACGGATTGGGGATAATTTTTATATCAGCTGCTTCAATAACCGCTGGTTTTGAATAAGCCATCCTTGTATTATTCCATGTATGCTCCACGTCAGATATAAAGTAAGCATAGTCGGCATTGATACTGTCGCAACCCAAAGGAGAAGAGGAAAGATTAATGGTCAATTCACCTGAACTGTTTGAAGATAATGTAGTGGATGAAGGCAAGGTTTGACCATTCATTCTTGTGGGAAAAAAATAAATATAATAAGTCTGATTGGGATTGAACCCTGTAATAGTGAAACTCGTAGCCGGAGATTGTTGCAGGTTTTCGCAGCCATAGAAGTGATCATATTGGACCTGTTGATCATCTTCAAAATAGTAATTGTTTGCCCAATACTTATTGATATTATGCACCCATCCCCAGGCATTATTCAGATCGGCGCTTTTGAGATAATAACTTTCAATAAGGGTGGTGGTGTTATAATATTTTTCTGCCGAATAATTCTGGCTAAAGTCAATCAAGTAAAGAAAGGCAGACAGCGGCTTGAAGTTATGATAAAAAGATTCGCATACTATAGTAACAGGTGGGTTCTGTGTACCTAATAATGGAGATATATTAAAGTCATCTCCTTCCTCATGGTCAGGATGAGTAGCATACGGCCACCTGTGCACCACCTCTCCAATCCAGGTATTAATGGAGCCAATTGTGCCCATGAAAGCAGTGGCCCACAATTCGTTGTGAAATGAAATGTCGTAGTTATTATAGTAATATGCCGTTTGCTTATCATTCGGTTCGATAACGGATATGTAACCGAAGGTATTGCCCTCCGCGAGATGCAGGGGTTTTTGAGCACACCAGGTTGCTATATTATAATAGTAATCTTTTCTTGACTCCATTTGATTCTGTGATTCAGCATAGCTGCTTAATCCGTTTAAGTCAAGCTTGCTGTTTTCAAACAGCGCATAATAGTTCATCCAGGGGGCATATTCGTTAGGGTCAATCACCCCGGATACCCCAAGGTAGCTTATTTCGAACAAATGATTGTTGTCGTCAATGCCACCAGCTGTTACGGGCGCTTTTATAAAGCCAACCACATCCGTAAGCCAACTATTAACTGAATCTATAAGACTTGTTACAAATGGCATGTCGCCGTTATCAATAGGATCGCAATTGGATTCTTGGTATGTAAATGAGCCATTAAAACCAATAACACCGTCTGTTTCATTCAGCGGCTGCACAATGCCGAGGTTTACGGAATAACCATAACGCGAAAGGAAATATTTGTAGCTGCGCTTGTGGTAGTACCTTATAGTTTGGTCGCTGAAAAAATCTTTGCCGAAATTATCATAGCCATTATTGACGTAGTCATATACCTCTTCAATATATTTAATGTAAGCATTATCACCCCAGTGAAAACTCTGGTACGCGCCTCCGGGCACTTCAAAGCCGGTAAGAAACTGAAAGTAAATATTGTCTTGGCGTGCTTTGTCAAACAGCAGGTCCAGCATCCTTAAGTTAAATTGCCTGTTGCCTGATTCAACTCCGGAAGTGCATGGGAGACTTGTTGTGGTGCAAGGGGCAATGGGTAGCTGGTTGGCGTATTGGTCATAAACTCCGAGGTGGTCCCTGTCGAATGAAAAATTTTTCCTTAGTAAAGTAATTCGTGCAAAGTTAGCCCCTACATCTTTCATTTCATCAAAAGTTTTATTGAACAGGTTATAGGTACGGAGGAAAAATTCATAATCGCAATTGGCCGGCCATTTCGAATTTCCCGACCAATAACCATGTGAGCCGTTCAGGTTTTCGCCAATAGCAAAAAAAGGAGTGCCGTCATCGAAGCGGAGGAACTGGTTGTTTTCAGCCACGTGCAGGTAGCCATGGTTGTCGTACAGCGGTGAAGTGCAGTTGAAATAAAATTCACCATAAGTGTAAACCGGAAGAGGCACAGCCCATTTGGGCGTGCTAACAGTGATGCTGTAAAACCAGGCGCCTTCCTCGTCAGGCGCAAAGCGGAAGTGCCAGTGGTAGTCAGACAAGGTATTGGATGCTTCCTGCAATATGGATTCATCAATGGTTCCATTCCATTCTGCCTCGCGCATAAAGAACGCCCATTTGGTAAGGCGCCTGCCGGTGGGAGAAACCAGGTCAATGCGCACTTCAAGGGAATCATCGGAATAAGGGTTCAGGTCGGCATCGGGGTCAACTCCTCCGTTGTAGTAATGGTCAAGAAATCCGGCAACTGCCTGTTCATAAGCCAGGGGCAGCTTAAAGGCAAGTTCGTACTTTTCCCATTTTTCAACCGACACATTTCCAAGCTGATCCACATGTGAAGCATCAGGGGCAACGAGAAAACCATCAAGCATTAACGGCTGTATGGCAGCACGGAATGAATGGCATCCGGCGTTTCCACCATAAGAACTTGCAGTGAAACCTGGCAAGAGGGTTACGCTGGTGGAAGAGAGAATTTGTGCATCTACACCATTGATAACGGAAACAGCCGCTACCTGGTCCGGTGCAGGAACATCCGCACTACTCCACCAGGAGGCGGAAACGGCGATATCCGTATTGCATGGAGGCGAATTGTATTGGATCTGTAACTGACAGAAAGCATTGCAATGCAGCAGAAGGAAAACAGTGACTGAAAGAATTTTTTTTCTCATGAGCATTTGAGATTAATGGTTGCCTTCTGATTTGATTTGCTCCCTGAGCGCTTTATTTTCTGCTTCCAGTTTATCCATTCGCTCATCTATTTTGGTAATGTAAATTGCCTGCTCTTCCACAGTTCTAAGCATCCTCATTTGAAAATCGCC
>CAYHHK010000193.1:0-5566 GCA_964356415.1 uncultured Flavobacteriales bacterium | reverse complement strand
GTAATTCGTGGCAAGATACCTCGTCTCGCCTAAGGCGAGGCGGGGTCATTCATTTGTTGCAGGTAGGACAATCGCCAGGCTTTTCTATATAATTCATTGCCATCTTATATATTTTATCAGTCTGATTCACAGGCTATCCTCAGGGATTTGTGAAGATTTTTTGCTTTTAAAAATATTAATCGTATATTTGCGATATATATTAATGGAAATGGCAATCAACAAGAAAGATGAATTCGGCAAAAGGGAAAATGAGTTGTCTGATTTCGCAAATGCAATCAGTCACCCGGCGCGTGTCGCCATACTCAATGAGATCGCCAGACGTGAACAATGCATATGTGGAGAGATCGTAGATGTTCTTCCGCTTGCGCAATCGACCGTTTCGCAACACCTGAAAGAGTTGCTGAAGGCAGGGTTGATCACAGGTAGCATTGATGGTGTCAAATCGTGCTACTGTATCAACTGGAAGACATTTGAGAAGTTTGAAAAAACTTTTAACGAATTCTTTTCAAAAGCCAATTCCAATAATCCGAAATGTTGTTAATTCTTAAATCAAAATAAAATGACAAGTCAATTTCCAAGAATGCATGTAAGCTTCTATGTAAGCGACATCAGTAAATCAGTGGATTTTTACACATGTTTTTTCGGGCAGGAGCCGGCAAAAGTGAAGCCCGGTTATGCAAAGTATATTCTCGACAAACCTTCACTTATTATCTCTTTTGTTGAGAATAAAGATAGAGTACAATCCAATTTCGGCCATGTCGGCTTCCAGGTTGAAACGCCGGAGCAGTTAACTGAAAGGCTGGCAGATGCTAAAATGAAAAACCTCGTTTCACGAGAGGAGATTGGAACAAATTGTTGCTATGCCACCCAGGATAAATTTTGGGTAAATGATCCTGACAATGTGCAATGGGAGGTTTATTACTTTCATGCAGATGCTGAATTTAATGATCCGCACTACGCGCAACCAGAGGCATCAGCATGCTGCACTGTTTCAACTACAGAAGTAAAATCTGAATGTGGCTGCAATGCTGATGTGGCATCTTCAACTGAAATTAAAACACAAACCGTAAAATCATCCTGTTGCTAATGAACAAAGTATTATTTCTCTGCATCCACAACTCAGCCCGTAGCCAGATGGCAGAAGCCTACCTGAAACAATTCGGTGGCAACAAGTTCATCGTTGAAAGTGCCGGTATTGAATCAGGTACACTGAATCCATTTGCAGTTGAAGCAATGAAGGACGATGGAATCGACATCTCAGGAAACAAAACCAAAAGTGTTTTTGATTTTCATAAAGAAGGCAGGACTTACGACTACGTGATCACTGTTTGTGATGAAGGCAATGCAGCACGGTGTCCTGTGTTTCCGGGATTGCATAAAAAACTTCACTGGAATTTTGAAGATCCTTCTTCGGTTAATGGAACTCCACAGGAGAAATTAGCTGTGGCTGTGAAGGTCCGTGACCATATCAAAGCGAAGGTTCTTATATTTATAAAAGAAGCCGCCTATTGATTGCAGCCGATAAGAGATCGGTTATTCTGCAATTTTCACAAACCTGAATTGCTGTGTACTTCCATTTGCTGTCATAATGCGAACGATGTAGGCAGATGGCGGTAAAGCAGATACAGCAATGTCAGTTTGACTGCTGACAGTTGAGATTTTTTCTTCAGCAATAATTCTCCCGCTCAGGTCTATTATCTGGTACCTGGCATTTAGATAGTTCCCATTATTATTAGTGAGGTAAATAACTTGCGTTGCCGGATTCGGAAACAGTGAAAAATTAATTGCTTCTGCATTGAAAGACGCAACTGAAGTGATGTCATCTTCAAAGTAAGCTTTGAAATTAATTATATTCGTGCTGAGCGTATCTAAAAAAACACTGTTCATGGTATCGCTCAACAATACATTGTTCCTCCAATGCAGGAAATGATAGCCCGGATTTGGAATGGCTTCAATTTTTACTGGTACGCCATCAAAATAAACACCTGTCCATGGATAGGTATCCGGGGTAATGGTACTGATGTGAATCTTTCCCGAGCCGTATGGATAGACTTCAAGTGTAAGGTTTACCTGTTGAGGCAGGTTAAAATTATTTTTAATGTCATCCCTAACCACTGCAGGCCGCTGTGATAACTGGCTGCGGAAAGTATTGTGGTTGTTGGTAAAGTCTGCCATCTGTGCATTTACATTTCCGCTTCCCCACCGGGAATATTCATTTGGCATTTCAGTAACTGTTCTCGTGTAGAAGTCATTCTCAACAGCCATCAGCCGATTGGCCTTATATGTAGTATTCATCACGTCAGCATACCGGTTGATAAAATAATTTTTAAATTGTCCGTTTTGAATGCCCTGCAACCAGATATTAATGAAGGGATTTCCGGGATCCTGTGTTTGTATATAATCAATACCGTCGAAAAAGCAATCTGTCCAGCCATTAGGCGCCATGGCAAGTTCCTGATCGATCAATGCAAATCGCCACCGGTAATTTGTCATGTTTGACCTGTAGAGTTTGATATTATTATTTGGCCAGTCTGTATTTCCCATCCACGATTGGCCAATAATATAATCAACGCATGAGGCCTGATCGAAATAGTAGTCTGCCTGATCCCAATAACCTGTATCTGCAGGATTCAAATTGTTGAAAGATGAATAAGCCACATAAAATGAATCAACGGAACCTACAAGCGGCCTCAGTACAGAACCATACCAAAAACTCAGCGACAAAATGTCCATTGAATCTTTGTCGGCTCCGTCCCTGTCCTTGAAATATTCAGCATCAAATTTCTCGCGCAATTCATACAAGCCAAAGTATCCACCATTGATATAAACCGTAACAGGTCTCCATGCAGAATAATAAGTGTTTGTTTCTTCTGCCATCAATCTAACCTGGCAGGCATCTTTATATGGAAGCACGAGGTACTGATTGCTTCCATTGCGTAAATAAAACTGACTGTATTTTGTCCGTGTCGGCCGGTTGGGGATCAGGGGATAATTTACAGGGCCATCTCCAAGCATGTCATTGTCCAGTTCCAGTCGGAATGAATGCTGCGGATTTGAACGGCTTCCGCCTGCGCCTCCATCCATTTGCATTCCGCTATTCCTAGAAAAAATAAGGAGTTGTGTAGAATCAAAATACTCTGCATAAGCTGGCTTCTGCCAGTCCAAGCCCCAGTTGTCGAAAATGCCGCTTGCACCATATAAGTTAGCATCATCAGTAACCACTGACAAAATCGGAGTTGAATGATTCACGCCAAAAAAATAAGTAGAGACTGCTATCGGGCTTGGCAGGAATCCACTTTGAAATGCCCTGGCTTTTAAAACCTTCGTTGATGAAATACTTATAGGGCTGCCGATATCCAGCGTTGATGACATGGTTGGATCGCTGCCATCTAAGGTATAGCGGACCTCTGATGTACCGCCGTTTGCATTTCCGATAACAACAGAGATTGCTCCACTATAAAACCCGGAAGGCAAAGAGAAATCAGGAGCCAACAAATAAGCTGTATAAGGAGTCGATGTATTATTCGTTGCCGAAGGTGTAGGTATTTGAAACAAAGAAACCAAAGAGGAACCGTCGGGAAAAGAACCTGTACTGTTGTCAAGGCCCTTGCAATTGACATTAAGGCTGTCCATCAAAACAGCAGCAGGGGAGTAGAGGTAAACAGATTCAAGACCTGATCCGCTGATCTTAAAATTGGTGTGAAGAAAATTGTTTGGATTAACCGGTTCGAAAGCAGAAGTTAGTTGGTTGTTCGTAACCAGTTTGATATTGAAATCAATGTAATCGTAAGTTACCTGGTCAGTGGTTGCAATATCAAAAGCAAGACTGTTGATATTGCCTGCTGTTAACCCGGCTGAAGTGAGTTCAGAGGCACGGATAAGCATCTGATGCCTTGCTCCCCAGTACCAATTTCCGTAAGGTGCAGGATAGCAGGTGTTGCAATTCTGAACAGTTCCATTTCCGATAACAACACCGTTCAGTTTCATATTCGGACGCTGATTTACTGGCGTACCAAATCCATTATAGCAAGAAGCCGGGCTTCCATCTGCATAGGCAAATAATGAAGATGGAAAACTTGTGGTGGTTTGATTAAAAACTGAATTTGTGATGTATCCGGCTGAGCTATATGAACATGTGTTTATTAAAATATTGGAAAGTCCGTCCCAGTATATAGGTGTTGTAAATGAATGTGTATTCCATCCTGTTGTTGGAGAAAATGTTCCTGTATTCAATACGTTGATAAAACCCGATATCGGCTTTCTGTCTTTTCCGCTGCAGAAGATTGTTCTGTACTCTCCGGCATGAATAAATACATGAGGCAAAATCCATCTTGTAGGATTTGTGTTATCATCTGTGAGTGAGTAGTTATAAAGATCTACAGAATCAATTCCTGCATTGTGCAATTCGATCCAGTCGGGATATTCTCCATCTTCATCCATGATGGTAGAAAAATTCCTGTTGCTGGCTTCGTTGATTACTACCTGTGCAAAGCTTGTCTTAAAACTGAAAATGATGACAAAGAAGAAATGGATATTTTTTGGAAACACAATAGTTGCTTTTAGGGTGTAAAATATTGTATCGGACGAATTTAGTTTTTTTTTGTTAACTCCGCTAAAGAGTTGCCTTTCAGGAAGAAGCAACTTCCTTTTTCCAGTCTTTATAAATATTTACTTTATTTTGCAATCTTACACTTCCTACGGTACATAATTTAGGTTGCATTCATGCTGTACTCAGTGAAATCATACAAGCTGAGACATTATCGGAAACTTCGCTCATTGTTGTAAATTTAAAAAAAATATTTATTAGTATGGAAACGGTATACATCATTCTCGCCATTCTCTTATTATTCGTCGGATTGCTGGGTTGTGTTTTGCCGGCATTGCCCGGGCCGCCGTTGAGTTATGCCGCGCTGTTGCTGGTACAATGGGTTTTACATCCGTTTGGGACGACAACATTGGTAGTTCTTGCAATAATTACGATTGTTGTAACAATTTTAGATTATGTAATACCTGTATGGGGCGCAAAAGTTTTCGGCGCTACCAAAGCAGGCGTGTACGGAAGCATCATCGGCATGCTTATCGGAACTTTTCTAACGCCTGTCGGCATGATAGCAGGTTTGCTAATAGGCGCCATAGTAGGCGATATGTATGCAGGGAGAAAATTATCCGACGCCATAGGTTCAGGGCTGGGAACTTTTCTGGGAACCATGTCAGGAATAGTTGTGAAGCTGCTGGTTTCAGGAATAATAACTTTTATGATTTTTTTTAAAATAGCAGATTGGATACTTCAGAAATTTTGAAGTGCTTTTGGGAAAACGGTTTGGGCGTTTGCAAAAGGGGGTAGTAACATCCTATGCCCGGAAGGAGATTGAGATAAAGATTAGGAGCATGATGCGCTCAGTAGTGGGATTGATTCCTCTTCTGATTCTTCATCCGCATTTGACTTTTCATTAATCAAGCGTCGCAACAAGCCAGGCCCGGCAGGGGGTCAATGTATGTCTGGAATTGACAGAAGGATTGATTCGTTGCAATGAGAATTACAATCAAGAAAAGACATATTTTTTAT
>CAYHHK010000192.1:0-5616 GCA_964356415.1 uncultured Flavobacteriales bacterium | reverse complement strand
ACATTCGTCTCGCATTAGGCGAGATTTGTATTTAGTAATCTGACAAATTGACGAAATAACAGGTACTGGCAGAATGATTGAGGAGACTAAACGACTAAACGAATGAATATTTTCAAAAAAAAGAGCATGAAATCAAATGAAGGCAGCAATATTATGGATGAACCCCAAAATGAGGAGTTGAATGGCGGGAATAACGAAACCAAGGCAGAGACTCCAACAGAAGGGCTTCCCGATGCAGAACAGCAGGAATCAGGAGAATTAGCCAAACTTGAACTTGAACTTTCGGCTGCAAAAGACAAATACCTCCGTCTTTATTCAGACTTTGACAATTATAAAAAACGCATAAACCGAGAACGTATTGACCTGATCATGACTGCAGGCCAGGATGTGATGACTTCCATTCTTCCAATGCTTGACGACATGGAACGGGCCATTAAAGCCATGAGCGAGGCTAAGAGCATTGATGCAGTGAAAGAAGGCATTCAGTTGGTTTACCATAAAATGAAAACAATAACTGAAGGAAAAGGATTGAAACCGATGAATGCTGTAGGAACTGATTTCGATGCCGATCTGCATGATGCAATTGCAAATGTTCCTGTAACCGATGAAAAGCAAAAAGGAAAAGTTATTGAAGAAATTGAAAAAGGATATTACCTGAATGATAAGGTGATCCGTCATGCGAAAGTGATCGTGGGAAACTAAATCCGATTTGAAGATGTGGTGATGTGCAAATTTGAAAATAAATTGCCTTAATTCGGTTTGGCTATTATAATCCTCAAATCATCTCATCCTCAAATCAACACATCCTCAAATCTTCAAATCAAGCGATGAGTAAGAGAGATTATTACGAAATATTAGGAGTCCAGAAAAACGCCTCGGATGTTGAATTAAAAAAAGCATACCGGCAGATGGCAATGAAATTCCACCCTGATAAAAATCCCGGCAACAAAGAAGCGGAAGATAAATTCAAAGAGGCCGCTGAGGCTTATGATGTTTTGAGCACACCGGAAAAAAAACAGCGTTATGACCAGTTCGGTCATCAGGGTGTAAACGGTGGCGGTGGTTATGGCGGAGGTGGAATGAACATGGAAGACATCTTCTCGCATTTCGGAAGCGTGTTTGGAGAAGATTCACCTTTTGAAAGTTTTTTTGGCGGAGGTGGCTCGCGCGGCGGAAGAAGAGTAAACCGTGGCAGCAACCTGCGCATTAAGGTAAAACTTACGCTGGAAGAAATTGCACATGGTGTCGAGAAAAAATTAAAGGTCAATAAAGCAGTCGGCTGCACAACCTGCAAGGGAAGCGGCGCACAGGATGGCGGGTCGTTTCATAAATGCAATACCTGCAACGGCGCGGGACAGGTTCATCGTGTTTCAAATACTTTCATCGGACAGATGCGTACTACATCAACGTGCCCAACCTGCCACGGTGAAGGACAGGTCATTGCAAATAAATGCAAGACATGCAGCGGAAGCGGCTTGCAGCATGGAGAAGAAATTGTAACCGTAAATATTCCTGCAGGTGTAGGTGAAGGCATGCAGCTTACCGTTACAGGAAAAGGAAGTGCCGGTGAACGCAATGGAGTTCACGGTGATTTGTTTATTGTCATTGAAGAAGAAGAACATCAGCATTTGGTTCGTGAAGGGAATAGTTTGCTTTACGACCTCTACATCAACTTTGCAGATGCCGCCCTCGGTACCTCCGTTGAAATTCCGACCATTGAAGGCAAAGCAAAAATAAAAATTGACGCCGGCACACAGGCGGGGAAAGTGCTCAGGCTAAAAGGAAAGGGACTTCCATCCGTAAACAGTTATGGTCGTGGCGACCTGTTGGTGAACATCAATGTGTGGACTCCGCAGCACCTGTCTTCCGAAGAAAAGAAAACACTCGAACATTTCCGCAACTCTCAAAACTTCAAACCGAATCCCGGCAAAGGAGATAAAAGCTGGAAGGAGAAGATGAGGGAATTTTTTAATTGAGGATATTGAATTGGAAATTAATCTATTCCGAAAAACTGACCAGCACGCTTTCTCCGGCCTTCATATCACACCAGAAAATCAAATCACTATCAGCAGATTTCTGTTGAAATATTTTTGCTGTTGTGATTTGCCTTGCCGCAACTGCAAAAGAAATTCCTTTTACCTCAAACTTGTTTTCATTGGTGATTTTTACAAAGGTGCTGTCAATATAATCAAATCGGATATTTTCACAGGCAATCCAGTAGTCAAGAAGTTCCCGTACAGTTGTAAGGTTTATCAATCCCCGGTCACGGAAAGATGCAAGTTGTTGCAGCGCAATTTCAAACTGCGGCTCTATTACGATCTTTTTTTCTGCATCAAATTTCCAAAACCCACTTCCTTCAATACTACCTGCAGGATAACAATGCTCAAACTTTACAGCTCGTTGCTGAACGAAGTCATTCAGCCGTTCAGTACTGAAATGAAAACTCCACTTGTCCGGATCGGGCATCTCGAGCAAGTCGCGCGTCATCCATGAATAAGAACTCCCTGTTCTTGTCGGGTGTTTCCAGTACAGCGGTGCAGGTGCTGCATCGCCAAATCCCGCGTAAGGATGCATGATTGAACTGTTGAAATCAAATAACAATGAATCGTCTGTCTTAAAATCTTCGTAATAGGAATTCCAGAAATATTTCACGCCATTCTTTTCCCAGATATCTTTTGCAAAAGACGGCGAAGCCGGATTCAATCCGTCGCATACAAATGCTTCACGGTTATTTTTCGGACCGTTGTTGTATCCGTGATCAATCCACGTAACAGCATTGAAATTCTTTTTCATAAAAGCACACGCTTCTTCAATGAGCGGGCCGGTTGAAGTAAACTGATCGGGAGTATGCAGGCAGATTTCATTTCCTTCTTTCTTAAGTTGTTGAAGGAATTGCAGGTAACCCTTAGTGCCTTTGATATTTGCAAGAGGTGTTGTAAATATGCTCTTATGCCTTGACTGGTTATTCAATATGTTATCAGGATTGGCATAGAAAACACTCTTTGTAACCGGAATTTTATTTTTTACAAAACCTCCTGTTGCCCTTTTTGCGTTTTTTATTTCTTCAGAGCCAAAGTAAACTGCCTTGTGAGTGGGCAGATCGGTCCAGTCGGCATGCTCAGTGAAAATTACAGCCGCCAGGTAACCATTTGGATTCAGCATCAGTCGCGGAACAAAATTAATTTGCTTTCCAACATGAATAGAAAACGAATTGTTTCTTTTTTCTCCGGCTTCAAAAATGCTGCAAGACAGGTCTTCCTTTTCATTCATCATACTGTCTCGTAAAGGAAAATACTGGAATGGATGATCCTTGTTGTAATCAAGGTTGACTACGAGCTCATTTTTAGATGTATTCAGTTGGAGTGAGGAGATCCCGGGGACATGATAGATCAAAAGCGTGCTTTCATTATCACCGAATCGGACACCTTCTTTTCCAAGCCAGTATTCATTTTGAAAATCGCTTTTATCTGCTGAACTGTTTCTCCGGTATACTTCCTTAAGGGATTGACCGGAGTGCAAGAAAAAAGCATCACGGACCACTTGTACTTTCTTTTTGTATAAAGACGTCGTATTGATTTTTATTTCTTCACTGTTTTGATCAAGCGCAAAGCGGATTGTCGTGAGACAAAAATTATTTGAATCCTTCCAGGCAAGCTCAGTTAAATTCTCTTTTTTTGAAATTACATATGAAGTCGTATGACCATAAAAAGAAATAGTGTCTTCTCTGTTTAATTCAATCAACGAATGATAAATAGAAAATGAAGATACAATTGCTTCATTTTTTGAATTTGAGATCTGAAATGTTTGGCTCGCTGAATCAAAAAGTATTGTATAATATCTGTTTTTATAGACAAGATTATCTGCAAATGAATTTATTGAAAAAAATATGAAAATAAAAAGTATCCGCATTGCAATTATTTAGGAAGAAAGGATGGAGATTTTACTTCGGTAAAATAGATGTCCAGGTTATCAATGTCAGCTATGTATTTCCCCGAAGGATTCCACAGAAATATTTTTGCTTTTGAGTCGATGGGAATATTCCGCGGAAGAAGGACGGCTACGTTGAATGCATTCCACTCATTTGCCTTTCCCGACGAATCAGGTAGGTATTCTCCTTTCCAGAAAATTGCTGAATCGCCGCGTGAAATGGAAATAACCAACTGGTTTTTTGCTTCAGGATTTGTGACCCGGATCAATCCATTTACAGTAATCCTGAAATTCTTCTTCCTCAGGTCTTCGGGAATCGCAATTTCAATTCCGGAACTATATTGATTTAATTCATCTGTCCTTGAAAAGTGATTCTTTGAGGAATCATCAACTGAAGTAATGGAATTCGGATTCATCCATCCCGCATTCAGGGTTGAATCTTCAAAGTTGTTAAAGTAGCGGTGAACAATTCCCTCATTCATTTGCCCGAAGCAGAAACAACTAAAATGTAAAATAATAATAAGGCCTAAATAACCGGTCTGCATTCGTAAATTCGCAAGCATTCGCTATTCGTACAATATGTTGTTTGTACAAATGTGATCTTCTTTTTCCGGTTTCACAAATTTTCAATTTAACCTCATAGAGTCCATTAATCATTTCTATTTTTACGCCATTCTCAAAAAGTATGTCAATTATCTCAATACAAAACGTTGTCAAGCAATATGCCGGTCACCGGGCGCTCGACAATGTAAGCATGGAAATTCCGCAAGGAAGCGTATTCGGTTTACTCGGCCCGAACGGAGCCGGTAAAACTTCCTTGATCCGCATTATCACACAGATCACTGCGCCCGATAGTGGAGCGGTTTTATTTGAGGGTAATGCTCTACACCAGCAGCACATTGAACAGATGGGCTATCTCCCTGAAGAACGTGGCCTGTACAAGAAAATGGAAGTGGGTGAACAGGCGCTTTACCTGGCAATGCTTAAGGGCATGAGTCGTGCTGATGCCATGAAGAAGCTGAAATACTGGTTTGAAAAGTTTGAGATTCAGGCATGGTGGAAGAAGAAGATAGAAGAGTTGAGCAAGGGCATGCAGCAAAAGGTCCAGTTCATTGTTACAATATTACATGAACCTAAATTTTTAATTCTTGATGAGCCGTTCACAGGATTCGACCCTATCAATGCGGAATTGATTAAGAATGAATTGCTGGCACTGAAGGAAAAAGGGACAACCATTGCCTTATCCACGCACAGGATGGAATCAGTAGAGGAGCTATGTACGCACATTGCACTTTTAAACCGCTCCAAAAAGATTCTGGAAGGATCTGTAAAGGATATCCGTAAACAATACAAAAGCAACATTTTTGAGATCCACTTTACCGGCGGAAATAAAATCGGGTTCACGCATGCCCTGTGGACAGGCTTTGAATTACTTGACCTGAAAGAAGATGCTGACCACAACATTGCAAAGGTTAAGATGGTTGGCAATCATTCACCAAATGATCTGTTATCTGTATTACTTCCGAATGTTCAGATAATTAGTTTCCGGGAAGTTATTCCAACAATGAATGATATCTTCATCCAGGAAGTCGGAGAAAACCAGGAAACCATCGCAGCATAACAAAACTGATTTTTCTCATATCTCATATCTCATATCTCATATCTCATATCTCATATCTCATATCTCAT
>CAYHHK010000191.1:0-5661 GCA_964356415.1 uncultured Flavobacteriales bacterium | reverse complement strand
GTATCGCAAAATTTGAATATAGCCGAACCTATGGCTATCGGATGCTCCTCATTGCTTTGCTGATCAATGATCAATTTATTCTGCTTGCCATCTACAGAAAAATTAAATCTTTGAGATACAAGCCCTGTATTATCCACCTTAAATAATCCGGATGTGCTTCCAACAAAAACATTTTCTAAACTATCAACATAAATATTTAGTTGGAAACTCCCTTTCAACAGATTTTTAATTTTGAAATTATATTTATAAGCAGTTATTTTATTTTTCTCATAAATAAAAATGCATCCTGAGAATGTGATCATCCAGATTCGATTTCTGTGATCCTGAAACAAACGGAAAACAACGTTATCTGTTAATCCATCTTTTGCAGTAAACGTTTTAAATTCATACCCATTATATTTAACCACGCCACGGTCAGTGGCAAACCACATATAACCATCGTTGTCCTGCATCGCTTCATAAACCTGCGAAGAAGGAAATCCATCATCACCGGTAAAATGTTTGAATATGGGCTCCGCAATTTGCGCAGAACCGTTGCCAAAAAAAAATATTACAAACAGGAATAGAAGTGGAACCAATCGCTGAATCATCAAAGCCAAAAGTAGCAATTGACGAGTTTTGAGAAAATATATTTTCTGTTATTTGAAAGGAGCTAAAGGTCAGACAGGTACACTCCTGATTTAGAATTCAATACGTAAGCACTAATATATAATGTCTAAAAAATGGTTTCAATATGCCTGTTCTTCAGCCAACTGCTTTTCATATAGTTCATAATAAAGACCATGCTTTGCAATCAATGCTAGATGGGTACCGCTTTCAACAACATTGCCATTCGCAAGTAGAATTATTTTATCTGCATGCTTTACCGTTGAAACACGGTGAGAAATCAGAATCGCTGTTTTGCCTTCGGATTGTTTTTTCAGGTTGTTTAAAATTTGTTCTTCGGTTTGGGTATCAACAGCACTCAGGCAATCATCAAACAAAAGAATTTTCGGGTTTTTAATAAGTGCACGGGCAATGGAAACGCGTTGTTTTTGTCCACCACTGAGGGTGATACCTCTTTCACCTATTAGCGTTTCAAATTTTTTCTCAAACTCCATGATGTTATCATAAATCACAGCGTCCTTTGCAGCCTGATGTATCTTTTGTTCAGAAATTACATTCAGGCCATAACCTTTTCCAAAAGCGATGTTATTGGCGATGGTATCAGAAAAAAGAAATACATCCTGTGGAACATAACCGATGCTATTGCGAAGGCCTGTGAGAGAAATCGATTCAATAGGCTTTCCATCAAATAATATTTCTCCAGAGGAGGCATCATACATTCTCACAAGCAGATTAGCCACAGTACTTTTTCCTGAACCTGTTTTCCCGAGGATTGCAAGTGATTCACCAGGCTTTACTTTGAATGAAACATGATCGAGTGCACGTATTCCGCTTTCAGGGTACTCAAACGATACATTCCTGAATTCTATTTCTCCATTTGGCTCGAATTTGCTCTCTTCAAAGCTTTGTATTTCCGGCTCAGTATGTAAGAACTCATTTATGCGCACCTGTGATGCAGCAGCGCGTTGTACAATAGCTGTGACCCATCCCAATGCAGCAACGGGCCAGGTCAGCATATTCACATAGATGATGAACTCTGCAATATTCCCTGTGGTGATGTTTCCGGCAATAACTTCTTTTCCACCGATATAGACTACCAGCAAAGTTGACAATCCGACAAGCAAAAGCATCAAGGGAAAAAACATGGAATTGATCTTAACAAGTTCCATGCTTTTCATTTTATAATCCCCGCTTTCTTTTTCAAATTCTGAAATACTTTGTGTTTCCTTCACAAAAGACTTGAGCACCCTTATTCCTGAAAATGCCTCCTGAACGAAGGTGCTTAACCTACTTTGCTGTTCCTGCACATCTTCACTTTTACTGTTCATCTTCGCGCTGACAAAATAAATTGATACGCTGAGAAAAGGAAGCGGTAGCAGGACATAAAATGCAAGTGTTGTGTTCACACTGAACATTATGATGATGATGAGAGTAAATAGGATGACTAGGTTAATCGTGTACATGATGGCCGGCCCAATGTACATGCGTACACGGCTAACATCTTCTGAAATCCGGTTTACCAGATCGCCGGTATTGTTGCGCCGGTAAAATGCCAGGGAAAGTTTTTGGTAATGGGCATAAATATCATTCTTGAGATCATATTCTATTAGTCTGCTCATTACGATCATCGTTTGTCGCATCATGAACATGATGATACCCCTGAGGATGCCTATGCCAATGATCATCAGTAGGAAAAACAATACTGTCTTGCCTAATGCTGAAACCAGTGCATTGTGGTCGGCACCGGAAACCTGATAGTCGGAGAGGGTTTTTATGACGGCATCCAGTGATTTTCGCACCAATTGTGCCGGATATATGGCGAAAAAATTCTGAACAATAACGAAAAGGATACCAAGCAGGAACCGCCATTTATACTTCAGAAAATACTTATTCAGTTGGGCGAGTGACTTCATTTCAGAGAAGAAAAGTGTGTTTTGTTCATCAGGAAAATCGGCTACCTTTGCCGCCACTTTTCAATATCCGCTGCGAAAGTAATTCAAATAGATAATCGTATTACGATAAGCTAATGCCGCAATTCCAATTGTTTTGGTTGAAATTGATTGTCTTCGAAAGATTTAGCAGCAGGAAAAAATATAATTACCATGCTTGAAGTTAAGGATATAAATGAAGCCGGGATTTCCAATGATCTGGTATTCGGCAATAAATCGTTTGCCGGACATGAAGAGGTTGTATTTTGTTATGATAAAAAGACCGGCCTTAAGGCAATTATTGCAATACATGACACCACGCTTGGGCCTGCGCTTGGTGGCACCCGCATGTGGATGTATAAAAGTGAAGCAGAAGCACTTAACGATGTGCTTCGGTTATCGAGGGGAATGACCTTTAAAGCAGCCATTACAGGACTTGAGCTGGGGGGTGGCAAAGCCGTTATTATTGGGGATGCACGCAAGGACAAAACACCAGACCTGTTTCGCAAGTACGGGGAATTTATAGATACTTTGAAAGGAAGGTATATCACTGCGGAAGATGTGGGTACAAGTACCAGCGATATGGTTTATGTACATGAACGCACAAAATTTGTGACGGGACTTCCTGAAAATATGGGAGGCAGTGGAGATCCATCTCCGGTGACCGCATACGGAGTTTATATGGGAATGAAGGCTTCAGCCATGGAGCGTTGGGGTGATGATTCATTACTAGGAAAAAAAATAGCTGTTCAGGGTGTAGGACATGTGGGGGAAAATCTTGTGAAATATGTTACTGAAGAAGGAGCCAAGGTCTATATAACTGACATCAACAAAGAGCAACTGGAGTCTGTATCAAAAAAGTATGGAGCTGAGATCGTTTCGCCGGATGCGGTTTACGATCTTGATATTGACATTTATGCTCCCTGTGCATTGGGTGCAACATTGAATACGGATCACATTGGCAGATTGAAATGCGCCATTGTTGCAGGAGCCGCAAATAACCAACTTGCCGACGAATATATACATGGCAAGATGGTGACTGATAAAGGAATCCTTTATGCGCCTGATTTCCTGATTAATGCCGGCGGATTGATTAATGTGTATTCAGAAATCAAAGGATACAGCCGCGAAGAATCTCTTGAACAGGCAAAAAATATTTACACTACTACACTTGAGATTTTTAAAAAAGCCAAACTGGAGAATTTAACCACTGCTGCTGCTGCACGCATGATTGCTGAAGAACGTTTGGTTGCAGCGAGAAAAGATTAACTATGCTTTCCCGCAGACAACTACGTATTAAAGTTCTTCAATCTCTTTATTCTTATTTCCAGTCCGGCACCGGAGAAATGAAAATTGCGGAGAATGAACTCTTTCGCAGTATTGAAAAAATTCTTGAGCTCTATTACTTGCTGATGTTATTTATTACTGAGCTTGCGCACGACGATCTACTCGACTCAGAAGACTTACAACGGAAGTATTTTCCCACGGATGAAGAGGTTCATGCCAAAAACCGTCTTCACAGTGTTCGTTTAATAGAATCGCTGGAAAAAAGTGATGCATTTAAATCAAAAGTGAATGAATACCACTGTTCATGGCAGACTGACCAGGACCTTGTAAGAAAAATATTCCTTGAATTAAAAAAATCAGAGGAATACAAAAAGTTCATGACATCTGAGCCTGTTGATGAGAAGGAACTGCTTTTGCAGATCGTACGCATATTTATTGAAAAATCTGAAGCAATGCAGAGTACATTGCAGGAGCGCAGCATATACTGGGGTGAGGATTTGAGTTTTTGTTGTCACCTCATAATTAAAACAGTAAAAGAATTTTATGATCAGAACAAATTGAATTTCCCCTCCTTATACAAGGATGAAAAGGATGATAAGGAATTTGTAAGACTTCTTTTTGAAAAAACAATACTGAACAATGCGGCTTTTGAAACATCCATTTCGGCAAAAACCAAAAACTGGGACGTTGAGCGGATTGCTATGATGGATATTCTTCTGATGAAAATGGCGCTGGCTGAGATGATGACATTTGAAAGCATACCCGTGAAGGTGAGTATAAACGAATACATTGATATCAGTAAGGAATACAGTACTCCCAAGAGTAAACTTTTCATAAACGGTATCATTGACAAACTTGCAACTGAATATAAAGCGGAAGGTAAAATCGTTAAAACGGGCAGGGGACTGGTCGAATGAAAATAAAATTATTATGCTGGGCATAAAATAATGTCATAAAGTAAATGAAAGCAAGGATTCCTCTCTCGTCTGAGCCGAGATTGGAATGACAGCGTTACTGTGTAGATTTATGGGAGATTCTAGAAGTCCGTTTCAGGCTCAAGCCTGTTATCTCCCATATTAATACCAAATATTAGCATTCGGCAATTGCCGGTAGTGTCCACGGAATCAGTTGTTAAGAAAACCTAATAATGTTAAATGATGATGTGTTATAGTTTAGTGTCCTCAGTAATAAGTTTCACTATGTTGCGGGAGTTTTATCATACGATTATTAAATTTGCGGCAAAATACTGATCAATGCATATGATTCGTCCAATATTATTTATAATGCTGATTGCAGCTCTTGCATCCTGCAAGGGCAAAAAGGATTCAGGGATTCCGGAAAATGCAATTAACCCTGATGCCATGAACAATCCGGCGAGTGCATCGGGAAATAACGATAAAACAAATATTCCGGTATTCCAGTTTGAGAAGGAGACGCATGATTTCGGCACCATCACTGTTGGAGAAAAAATTCAGTATGCTTTCAAGTTCAGGAATGTTGGTACAGGTGATCTCGTTATTCGTTCTGCTAATGGAAGCTGCGGGTGTACTGTGCCTGAATTTCCTCATGAGCCAATTCCGCCCGGTGGGAGTGGGGTGATCAATATTACTTTCAATAGTGAAGGGAGGCATGGCATGCAGCACAAGACTGTTACGCTGATTTCTAATACAGTTCCGAACACCAAGGTGCTGAACATAACCGGTGAGGTTGCAAATGCAGACGGGACAGTAACACAAAGTGAAGAAGGCCATTAGTTAAAAATCAATCTTATTATATAAAATCTTAAATTCTATGTTCATCAATATTTTATTGCAAACCCAATCAGGAAGCGGAATGATGC
>CAYHHK010000190.1:0-5667 GCA_964356415.1 uncultured Flavobacteriales bacterium | reverse complement strand
GCAATTTGTATTGCATAGCTCAAAATCAAAACAGTGTATGGATATTTGGGGATTCAGCAGGCATTGATTTCTCTAATTTAAGCAATCCGGTTCCAATTAATAGCACTATGCGAGGAAGAGGTAGTTGCACAAGTATTTCTGATTCTGTTGGTCAACTGCAGTTTTATGCATTTACCGGTTCGCACCCTTCAATTACAAGCACTGATGTATATAATCGCCAAAACACACTTATTAATAATGGTGACAGCATTATTGGTGTTGGTTGGTATAATGAGTTAATCGTTTTTCCAATGCCTGATAGCAATGGAAAATACTATTTAATTTCTGTATCAGATGCTGCTATACACGGATTATATTATAGCATCATAGATATGAATGCGAATGGCGGGTTGGGTTCAGTTTTGCAAAAAAATATTTTATTGAATAATATTTCATCTATAGATGGTGTTACTGCAATTAAGCATGGTAATGGTCGGGACTGGTGGCTAATATTTAAGCCTGAAGGTTATTCAATAACTCCCAATAATGATTTTTATGTTTATTTAGTTACTCCCTTCGGTATTAGTTCCTTGCCTGTTCAATCAATTGGCTATGTAGTATCCACAAATGCGGGATGTCTTTCATTTAATAAGCAGGGAAACAAATTACTAATGACAGATTGGAAAAGTTTAATTCAACTTTTTGATTTTGACAGATGCACCGGTCTGCTAAACAATGCAAATGTTATTGAGCCGGAACATATAGAGTCAGGAGTACATTTCAGCAGTTGCTTTTCACCCGATGGTAGCAAAATATATATAACCCGTACACTCGGTGGTGCAGGTCAACAAGATTCCTGGCTTTACCAATATGATTTAAATGCAAGTAATATTGCAGCAAGCAGAGATACCATATATCATCCTTTTGCACCAGAGCAAGGAGGAACATTACGCCTTGCACCCGATGATAAGATTTATATAAGCTTTGGCTACTATGCTTATTATTTCCCGTACCCTGATTCTATGTATTACCCCGAGAACATGAACCTTAGCGTAATCAACCGACCGGATAGCCTGGGAGATTCATGCTTGTTTACGCCTTATAGTTTTTACCTCGGAGGCAAACGAACTTATTATGGCTTACCTAACAATCCCGATTACGAAATGGGTCCATTAATAGGCAGCGGGTGCGATAGCCTTGTGAGAGTTGAGAGCCGGGAGTTCGGGGTTCGGAGTGCAGAATTGCACGTATTTTATCACCCCGGCTGGCAGGTTGCTTTTGTAAATGCTGAGGGCTTAAAAGGAAAAGATTATTCGCTGAGTATTTATGAATTAACCGGCAGGGAGGTTTTTAAAGAAGAAGGAAAACATAACGGAGCGTATTTTACCCGAGATTTGCGATGTGAAGGTTTTGCCAATGGGATGTATATTGTAAATTTGAGAACGGAGAAAGAAGTACTGAGTAAAAAATTTATTAAGCAATGATCATGGTAAAATTCATTTTGCCGCTGCTTGCCCTCCCTTTGGGGGAGGGCGTTACACCGTTTGTAAGCGCAGACAGTTTCATGGGAGGGGGCCATACAGGCATACACAGTAGTGTTATCTATACCGCCGGCAATTCAATTATAAACTCCGTAAACTCTCCCGGCTTTGACTCTACCCTTAAATCCCCGCCATGGCCCTTTGTGATAATATCGTAACTGATGCTCAGTCCCAGTCCTGTTCCCTGTCCTGTGGGTTTGGTGGTAAAGAAGGGTTCGAATATTTTTTCTTTGATGTCCTGTGGAATTCCTTTGCCGTTGTCACGTATGGCAATGCCCACTTTATTTACTGATTGATATGTGCGCACTTTTACGATGCGTTTGAAATTTTCTCCCTCCGATTTTCTTCTGTCTTCAACGGCGTAAAAAGCATTGTTGAAAATGTTCAGCACCACGCGGCTGATGTCCTGTGGAATCACTTTCACCTTTGGTAAATCTTTGCCAAGGTCTTTTTCAAGGTTGCAGTTGAATCCTGAATCTTTCGCGCGCATGCCATGATATGCAAGGTCTACAAACTCGGCCACCAGTTTGTTAATGTCTGTGACCTGCTTTTCCGAAACGCCCGACCTGCTGTGCATCAACATTCCTTTTACAATGCTGTCGGCACGCTTGCCGTGATGCACTACTTTTTCAAGATTAAGTTTGACGTCGCTGATCAGCTCCTTTTGCTCAACAGGGTCTGTAGTTGTTTCCACTTCTTCGAGCAATTCAATAGAAGACTCAGAAAAATTATTCACGAAGTTGAGCGGGTTCTGAATTTCATGGGCAATGCCTGCAGTGAGTTGTCCAAGGGATGCCATTTTTTCACTCTGTATCAACTGGTCCTGGGTTGAACGGAGGTTTGTCATGGTATCTGTCAGCTCTGAATTTTTTTCTGAAAGCTCATGTGTTCGCAGTGTTACTTTTTCTTCCAGCAGTGTGGTTTGCTTCCTCAAAGAGCGTGTGCGGTATCTGATATATCCTAAGATGATGAAAGCAATGAGCAGCGCCGTGGCAGTCATAAACCACCAGGTTTTCCAGAATGGTGGTGTGATGGTAATGGCTATAGCAATGCCTTCTTCATTCCAGTAGCCGTCATTGTTGCAGGCTTTCACACGGAAAGTATAATGACCGGGATCGAGATTGGTATAGGCTGTATAATGACGTGTACCGATGTAATGCCAGTCATCGTCAAGTCCGTCAACTTTGTATGCATAGCGGTTTTTTTCAGGGAAAAGATAATTGAGCGCAGCATATTCAAAGGAGAAGGAATTCTGGTCGTAATTGAGCAGCATGGTTTTTTCGCTGGTGATGAGCGTGTCCATGCGCTGCGGCTTTTCAAAAAGGTAAAAACGGGTGATAACAATCGGCGGAATGAAAGAGTTGTCTTTGATATTGTCGGGATTAAAAACATTCAACCCATTACTGCCGCCAAAATACAGCCATCCGTCTTTTCCTTTGTAACAGGCGTTCTCATTGAATTTATTTTGCAATCCGTCTTCAACTTTGTACGTGCGTGAGGTGAGCACAGCATCACGAACGTCTTTTGTTTGTGTGCTGAATTTACAAATGCCGTTGTTGGTACTGATCCATAAATTTCCTTTTTCGTCTTCCAGTATGCCATTGATGATGTTGTTTGGCAGTCCTGCGCTTTCAGTATAGGAAATAAAATTCCCTGCTGTCCTTTCAAATGCATCCAGCCCACCGCCATAAGTGCCGATCCACATTGTTCCTTTTGAATCTTTATGCAGGCAATGAATAAAATTACTGGAAATGCTTTTCGGGTTTGCAGGATCGTTTTTATAGGTTGTGAATTTTCCGGTGGAAGGATTGAAGATGCACATTCCGCCACCGTAAGTAGCCATCCACACGCTGCCATCAGCATCCATAATTACATCCATCACTACATTGCTGCTGATGGATGAGGGATCGGATGGATTGTTCAGATAGGATGAAAATTTCCCTGTGTGAGAATCAAATTTATTCAAACCGCCACCGTAGGTACCAATCCACAATTCGCCGGCTTTGCCAACTGAAAGACTCCTGATAGCATTGCTGCCAGGTGAACTATCATTGTTCCTGTAAACTGTTGCCTTGCCTGATTTTTTTTCAAGGGATACAAGCCCGTCTTCAGTCCCGATCCACAGCAAATGATTTTCATCTTCAGCAATGCAAAAAATGTTTTTTTCAAGCAGCACAGATTCAGTGATTTTCGGAAGTCTGTCGGAAACAAATCTTCCATCCTTCCTGTTGAAAATTTTCAAGCCGTTTGACCCGAGTATTCCGCACCATGCATTTCCGTCAGCATCTTCATGAACACAAAATACATTGTTGTTAGAGCCGGCATCAGTGGTTTCTGTGAATTTATACGTGACAAATTTATCCACTGACCTGTTAAAGCTGCTTAAGCCATTGGCTGTGCTGTACCACATGGTGCCTGCATGGTCTTCAAAGATGTTCCATATCTTATCGCTGCTGACTGAATTAAGGTTTTGCGGATCATAGTTGTAGCGCGTCATTTTTCCTGTAGACAGATCAAGCGCTGTCAGTCCACCGCCCATTGTGCCTATCCACAATACGCCGCTCTGGTCTGAGGCAATTGAAAAAATACTGTTCAGCCCGAGCAAGCCATTTGTTGATTCCCTGGAAAAGGATGAAAATGTTTTTTTTGAAGGATTGTATTTGTTCAATCCTCCGTTCAGCGTCCCTATCCAGATATTTCCTGATTTGTCTTCGTACAAACAGGTAATTTCATCTTCGGTCAGTGAATTTGTATTGCCATCTTTATGCTGAAGGACTTCCAGTGTTTTACTGCTGATGTCATACACGTTCACGCCATTTTTTGCAGTACCGATCCACAGCTTGTTTTTTTCATCTGCATGGAGGGCCGTTATGAAATTGCTGCTCAGCAAAATTGTTTTCTGGAGTACATCGTCAAATGTTGTAAACGTGCCCGCAGCAACGTTAAACGAATTGAGCCCTGCACTCGTTCCGACCCACACCGTTCCGGAATGATCTTCACACATGGCATAGATGAGGTTGTTGCTGATGGAGTTTTTATTTTTCTCATCGTGCATGTACCGTGAAAAAGTTCCGTTTGTCCTGTTGTATCTGTTCAGGCCGTTGTCTGTTCCGATAAAGAGATTGTTTTTACTGTCTTCAAAGATGCAGCGGATGATGTTGTTTGAAAGTGAACCGGAGTCGGAAGGAATTGACTTGTAAATTTCAAAAGTATATCCGTCGTATTTATTCAGACCATCTTCAGAACCAAACCAAAGGTAACCCTGACTGTCCATGTAGCTGCAGTAAACGGTTGCACTGCTGAGCCCCTGATCTGTATTCAGTCTTCCAAAACGCAATGACGGCGTAGTAGGCTGCGCCCATGCTGCAGTTATGCAGATGATGAATAATGAGATGATATAAATTATTTTTCTCAATTGTCTCTTGCCTTTTGTCTATTTTTTTTACACTTTGTCAACTGTCTATTGGTATTTTTTTGACCTTGACTTTTAACTTCTAACTTTTCATTCCATCGCACCTCTTTTAGTACCAATGCTACTTATTACGATTTGCCAACTGCAAACTGGCTGTTTTTTTAACTTTTAACTTTTAACTTACTTTATCATCCCCGTCCCTGCACACTTACTACACGTCACCATTCTCGCCGGACGCACGACTTCACTGATGGTGTAAGTTGCAAAATTTCTCGGACCCAAACCATTGCTGATGTCTTTTGTCACGGTTTTATTTTTTCTGATTTCCGATTGAGAGATTTTACCATTGCCCAGACACAACGGACACAATTCTGCTTTTGTTTCTGCGGCACTGCTTTTCGCAATGATCTTTGGTTCACGGGTTTCTGATGCAGGTTCTTCAGCAGGTTTTTCAAAGAGCACATTTTCACTCACGATCTTTCCCATGTCATATTTGTACTCCGTGGTCAGTCCGTCGGCCGTGGTGAACTTTCCGAAGCCGTGATTCTCATTGAATTTATAATCTCCGGCGTAAACATCGCCGTTGGCGTAGAAATAAGAGCCACATCCATTCAGAGATCCTGCAAAGAAATCGCCTTCATAAACATCTCCTGATGCATAGAAAAAAATACCATAACCATTTTGCAGGTCATCACGGAAATTTCCTTCATATACACTTCCGTCTTTTAATGTCAT
>CAYHHK010000189.1:1523-5725 GCA_964356415.1 uncultured Flavobacteriales bacterium | reverse complement strand
GGGATGATCCAGATGATAAGTCATGGCATCAACGTTGTGGGTTTGTTCTTTATTGCCGACATCATCATGTCACGGACCAATACAAGGAACCTGAATGAACTTGGCGGGATCAGAAATGTGGCGCCAACTTTCGCAACATATTTTGTTATTATCCTTCTTGCATCTGTTGCATTACCACTCACCAACGGTTTCATCGGAGAATTTTTACTCATCAACGGATTGTATCAGTACAATGCATGGATGGCTGCTGTGGCCGGACTCACCATTATCCTCGGAGCTGTTTATATGCTTGTCGCTTACAAGAAAATTTCTCTTGGTGAAAAAAATAAACTTACCGAAACATTCGCAGATCTCACTTCCCATGAAAAAATAGTCATGATTCCACTCGTGATCATGATTTTCGCGATCGGCATATATCCAAAACCTTTTCTGGATATCGCCGAACCGAGCGTGCAAAACCTGCTGAACATCATTCATGGAACAATTGTAAAATGACAACATTAATCATCCTTGCTGCGCTGGGCCTTGTCGTCTTGTTCTCTGAAATATTCGGATTCAAGAAAATCGTGCTGCCGTTTATTTTCGCCGGACTTGCAGCAGCGCTGGTTGCTTCCGTGATGGATTGGAATACAGGAAAGCATTACCTCAATGAGATGATGATCGTGGATAATTATTCCATCGCTTTTACTGTCCTGATGATTGCGATCACCATTGTCTGGTTCATCATTGCCCCCGGATTTTTTCGTGACCAGGGATCACGTGTAGATCATTTTGCCCTCATCATATTTGCATTGATCGGAGCACAATTGTTAACCTCCTTCGGAAACATGATCATGCTTTTCCTCGCCGTGGAAATTCTGTCTATTCCGATGTACATTCTTGCAGGAAGCAACAAAAGCAATCTTGCATCCAATGAAGCTGCACTGAAATATTTCCTAATGGGAGCTTTCGCCACCGGATTTTTGCTTTTCGGCATCACACTTATTTATGGACAAACGGGTTCTTTTAATCTGCAGCAGATATCCTCAGCCTTAACATCACAACAGGACGGGGGAGGGGTTATGGTTGTTGCCGGTGTATTGCTTATTCTGGTCGGACTCTTTTTCAAAGTTTCTGCCGCTCCGTTTCATTTTTGGGCACCCGATGTTTATACAGGAGCGCCAACTGAAATTACAGCTTACATGAGCACAGTTGTAAAAACCGCCGCCTTTGCTGGATTCTTCCGGTTGTTTGCTACCTGCTTCAGCGCATCTGCCTCTATTTGGGTAAATACAATAATGGTCGTTTCCGCACTTACTATCATCGTCGGAAATGTGACTGCTGTTTACCAAACCAGTTTCAAACGGATGCTTGCCTATTCAAGCATTGCACATGCCGGATATATGCTCATTGCCATTATTTCCCTGAACGGATATGCCCAGCAGTCCATTTTGTTTTATGCAGTCGCTTACTCAGTTTCATCGATCGCCGCCTTTGGTATTTTGTTGGCAGTGAGCCATGTTACCAAAAATGACGATGTTGCTTCATTCAACGGTTTGGCGAAGAAAAACCCGTTGCTTGCATTTATCACTTTGCTTGCCATGCTCTCCCTTGCCGGAATTCCTCCCATGGCAGGTTTTTTTGCAAAATATTACATTTTCACTGCTGCCCTTCAACAACATTATACATGGCTGGTGATCATTGCAGTCCTAGGTTCCCTCATCGGCGTTTTTTATTATTTCCGTGTGATCATTGCCATTTTTAAGAGCGAAAATGAAGCTGCCGAAATTCCCATGGCCGGCATTTACAAAGCCACGCTGCTTGTCATTTCTTTGGTCGCCATCATGCTTGGAATCATGCCCGGATTGTTAGCCGGATTGCTATAATATAACCCTCCGCAACCAGCCATCTTTTACTGTATGGTAGTGTGTCAGTTTGAATGTCAACGTGATTGATAAAAGCGGGAGATAACGGGTTTCTGATTATACCTTACTCCCGGAATCTCCCGAAAACTATAATAGTTGTGCTGTCATTCCGATCTCGCCCGAATCCCGAAGTTTCGGGATCCGGGCGGGGGAGGAATCTCATATACTCTTATTACATCCGGTTCCTAAAAAGTTGGTTTTTCAAAAATATGTTTTACTTTTGAATCCCTTAACAAACTCGGATTACTAAACTGTTTTCGAATTCTTCTTGTTCATTTATGATTGCTGCACCTTTGCAGTAAGTTTTCACGCGCATGCCTTGCATATAAAATAATAGTCAAACTCAATAACCAATTTTAATTTTATCAATATGAAAACAAACAATTACTTTAAAGTGATTACGGGAAGTTTGCTTGTGCTGCTTCTCTTTGTAAGTTCAATGGGTGTAAATGCCCAGATGAATGTTACCATCGGAGACAATGATGGCATCAATGGATCAACGAGCTATCCATGTCCCATCCAGGATTTTTATTATGCAACCCGGGCACAGTACCTATTTACTGCCGCTGAACTCGCCGCTGCAGGCGTTACGCCGGGCGGACACATTGATTCCATCGGATGGATTGTAGAAGCTACAGCCTTAAGCGGGATGTTACTTGAGAACTATACCATTTCACTTCTCAACACAAGCGTAACAACATTGGATCTTGCTGTTTGGGAACCGGGCGCTACTGCCGTTTATGGACCTCAGAATTATTCATACCCTAACGGATATGCAGGCAATGTTATGTTTGCTACTTCACCATATACTTACACAGGTGGAAACCTGATCGTCGAGGTTTGCGGCGGAGTTTCAACCGGTGCTTACATCAACAATCCGCAATGCCAGTGGAGCACGGCCCTTGGATTCAATGCTTCTCATCAGTGGCATCAGGACGTGGCTGACGGATGCGGAAATCCTGCCACTACAAATTTTACAACGCCTGACTATCGTCCGCGCATGATCATGACATACACCTGTCCTCCGGGAGTAGTTACTGCAGGATTTGCCACCAGCAACAACAACCCGCCGTTAAATTCAGCAGTTAATTTTACCGATCAGAGTTCAAGCAATGCCATTGGATGGGAATGGAATTTCGGCGATGGGAACACATCACTTTCTCAAAATCCATCACATTCTTATACAACAGCCGGAACATACTATGTTTCTCTGAATGCGCTTGGTTGTTCATCATCCGACATGGCTTATGATACCATCACGGTACAAGGTGCACCTATTGCAGTGATTACTCCGGATTCACTTTCAGCAAGTATTGCCTGCGGAGACTCAACAACTTTTCAATTGACGATTAGCAACACAGGATCAGGTGATCTTGAATATAGCACCGGCGGTTCAAGCAACTCACAGGTACGCGTGCTTGCACTTACCTATGGTGTGGATTTGAACTCGGAATACCCGGCTACTATTGCAGCCATCAACAGCTTTTTCACGAACTACATACTCACAGATACTAACGTAACAAGCCCGGTAGCTGTTGCTAACCTGCTTGTTTCTCACAACGTTCTTCTGCTTACTGAACCGGAGAACGGAAATGAGAGCATATATAACAGCTGGGCTTATGCAATCAACAACTTCCTCATCACCGGCGGTACAGTGATTCAGCTCGGCGGCAACAACTCAAAAGATACCTGTATCACAACAATAGGAATCTGGCAGAGCACGGGCTACAACGTAGTTGACGTAGGTCTGGGAGGACTTAACCAGCTCACCGTTGACAGTGTTACATCGCTTACTACCGGACTATCAGGTTCCACTTTCTCGGCACCGACTGCTTGTTGGGTGAATGAATTCGGCAATAGCGACAAACGTACGGTTGTTTCTTACCAGGGACATGACGCCGTTTGTTACCGCAATGTGGGCGGTGGTAAAGCAATCTTTGTTGCATTCGATTATTATGGCTCTAACAACGATTCAAAAAGGATCATTGCCAATGCGATTGAGCTTGGTGGACAATCAGGACTTCCTTCGTGGATCACTGTTGACCCTTCAACAGGAACAGTGGCGTCAGGCGGATCATCAGTAGTCAATGTTACATTTCATGCAACAGGATTGCCTGCAGGAACTTATTACGGCACACTTGGCGTGAATACCAATGACCCGAACAATCCTTACATCGCAGTTGCTTGCACAATGACTGTTACCGGCGGACCGATCGTTACCTTGTCTGATGTATGTGTCGACCTTGGAACAGTAATCGAGAACACCACAACCCAGCAAACATTCACGCTTACAAACAG
>CAYHHK010000189.1:0-1423 GCA_964356415.1 uncultured Flavobacteriales bacterium | reverse complement strand
TGTCTTACAGGAGAAGGACTTGTTGCTCCGCACATTGATCCGAATTCAACTTTCAGTGTAACAAAGAATGTTCCTGCTTGCAATGCAACAGATACAGTCACCTTCACCATTTCAAATACAGGCGGCAGTGACCTGAACTTCACAATCTCAGGTGTTCCTTCATGGGCATCTCTTTCTGCAACAAGCGGAACTGTAGCTGCAGCAGGATCACAGGTCATCACTGTTACAATGAACTCAGGAACGCTTGCCGGAGGAACACAAACTGCGAACATGACCATTTCATCCAACGACCCTGTTAATCCGACAGTATTGTGCGCACTGAGTATGCAGGTTGGCACCAACCCATGCTTCACTGCACAGGGAACCATTGATGCATGTACCGGAATCGGCACATTCACTTCAACGGTCATTGTAAATGCGCCTACTTCATGGGCATGGGATTTCGGCGATGGCGGAACAGCCAACACTGCAAATCCGATCCACCAGTTTAGCGCTGCGGCCGGAACATCAATTTCAGTGATGGTTGTTGGTTGCACAGGTGGCGGATGTGACACTGAATATGTATCCCTCACCATGCCATTGGTAACAGGACCTGCAGCAGCAGCTTGTCTGCCGCAAACACAGGATCCAAGTACAGGAGGAAGTCTGGGAATTGGAATTACATTGTTTCAGCTCTCAAACATCAATAACACAAGTCAGAATTCTGCAGCGAATTACCAGAACTTTACATGTACAGATACAACTACTTTGACCTGCGGAATGTCTTACAACTGGGTTGTATCCACAGGACAAACCTATGAGGAAACTGTTAAGGGCTACCTTGACATCAACAACGACGGTGTATTCGACCAGAGTGAGATCATCTTTGAAGATTCAGCTATTGTATTCAGTCACCAGGGTACTACTGTTACCTTGCCTGCCCAGCCACCGGTGCTTGGAACAGCACTGCGTATGCGCGTGATGAGCGAGTATTCAGGAAATCCTGAACCAAACGGTTGTGCTGATTTGCTGTATGGACAATGCGAAGACTATACCGTATTCATGCAATGTGTAGTGGGTATAAATGGAATTACTTCAGCAACATCATTCAATGTATATCCGAATCCTTTCAACAAGAACACTACGATTGAATACACATTGAATTCTTCACAGGAAGTTTCAGTAGAAATACTGAATGCACTTGGTGAGAAGATCAGCACGTTTGCAGCATCTGAAATTCAGACAGCCGGCAAGCATGCATATCATTTCAGTTCAGCAGCGGCGGGCATCTACTTTGTAAAACTCACAGTTGGCGATGCAAGCACGATGCAGAAGCTGGTGAGTATTCAATAAGCAGATAATTATTTTTTAAAAAAAGGCAGCCAATCAGGAGGCCACTGAAAAAGTCCTCTTAAATTAAGAAAGCGATTAAGTCCAAACTAAA
>CAYHHK010000188.1:0-5770 GCA_964356415.1 uncultured Flavobacteriales bacterium | reverse complement strand
GTAAAAAAACAGGACAGGTGACATCATGAATAACCATACCGTAACTGCAGAATAGAATACATCCTTTATAAAAATGTTTGCCAGTAAAAATGCAAACACAAGGCCTGTAAAAAGTATAATGAAATTAAAGAGGCGGTAATAAAAATCATCAAAACCAAATATCTTGTAAAGGATCGCTGCAGTATAATTAATGATAGGGAATTCCATTCCGCATATCCCTGAATTGGTTCCATCGCTGCGGTTATAAATCCGCGGCTTGAAAAAGTTCATCTCTTCATTATAATAGCAGGCAGCTACTGATGCCCTGTCGCACTGCGCCCATGTATGGACTGAGTTTGGCTTATCCCCGATATGCTGAAAGATTCCGACATTCGCAAATATCAGCAGTGTAATGACTGCAAATCCGGCAATAGAAATAAACCGCCAATTTACCAACCCGTGACTTTTTACCCGGTCGAAAAAATGAAGTGGTGTTTCGATATTCATTCAGGTATATAACGAATATTTTTATTTAGAAGACCGAGATAAAAAAAACCTGAAATCATTTTTTAGAAAACTCGAAATAAAAATCATCTCCAAATATTGCATCTTTTTCATTATTCCATAAATAAAATACAAAAGTATTTTCAGGATTGTTTGCTCCTTTTTCAGTCAGGTCAAGTTCACCGGTTACCTCCACCCATTTTTTATTATCAGTTATGAAATCGGCCAGAGGCCAGCCATGCCATATTACACTTTGAGATGTATCGCTGTCAACTGACAAAACCAACCGGCCAGCAGTAGGCAGGCTTTCGGCATAACACCAGACTGAAAACCTCAAATATGTAAGTGGCTCTTTATCAATGTCCTTGAACTTAATCCTGAAAATGCTGCCATAAGGAGATGTTGAACTCGTAACATTACAGAAGCGGCCCGAATGTCCTTTCCCCTCATATATATTTTCCATATTGCACCATCCTTTTTGGCCTTCAAAATCATTAATGAATGTAACAACCTTACTGCCGGAATTTTTGCTGCACCCGGACATAAGAAACAATAGAAGGCTGTAGGCCAGGATTGCCGGTTTCTTATACATACTTGTTTTATAAAAAGTGGATCAAAATAATAAGACGTTTTATAAGGGCGGCCAAATATACAATAACAAAAACTTCTTGAAAGAAAAAGAACATCCATGCAATTACAAGAAATGATGCAGTTAAAAGGGTGCATCAATAGTTTTTGAACATTTCAGGTGATAAAAATAAATTTTTTATAAAAGGTTTAACGATTAATTTCGCGACCACAATTTTAATAAAGGATATTAAATGATGAATTCGAAAAACATTGCAACAGGGAAGACGAAGTTTATCGGCGTCATCCTGATCCTTGGTTTCTTTCTGTTCAACGCATGCGGGAAAAAACAAAGCAACTCAAATTTGAGAAATCAATACCTCAATGACCTGGAAAGCTATGACGGCTGGCAGGGTATTACCGGGTATTATTACCTGGTAAGCGGAGACGCACATTCCGGCCAGCATTCAATGCAGACCGACTCTGCAAATATTTACAGCATCACTTTTGCCAAACGCTTGAGTGAATTGAGTGAAAAGCCGGTTAAAAAAATCAGGGTAAGCTTGTGGGTGAAATGCCTTGGAGCTCCGGGCGGAGGATCTTATGTTTTGAGCCTTGAACAAGGCACTCAAACCTATAAGTACTTTTCATTTGACCTAAAAGAGAAGGATGTAATTTTAAATGAATGGATGCAGATAACCGGATTGGCGGAAATTCCTGCCGGGTTACCAAAAGATGCTGTTGTGAAGATCTACTTCTGGAACAAGAGCAAGTCCGTTATTCTGGTTGACGACTTTGAATTTACCATTGAGAACTGATCCGGGGATTTTCAAAATTTAGCAGGATCATCTCAGGTTCGTATTACTGATAATATACAAAGGCCTGCCCCTTACATTGGCACTCATCCTGCTGATATACTCACCTATTATTCCGATGCAAATCAACTGTACGCCGCCAATAAACAGAACAGCAAGCATCAGGGATGTCCAGCCAGGGACATAGCTCTTGCTGATGAAGCGGGAATACAAGGTATAAAGGATCATAAAAAAAGCAATTGCTGAAACCAAGAATCCAGCGAATGTGGCAAACTTGAGTGGCAAGTTGGAAAAGGAAGTAATCCCGTCTGCTGCCAGCCTGATCATTTTCCTGTAAGTATACCCGGTCTTTCCTGCATGGCGGGCATCCCTGTCATACTCTACATAGGTTTGACGAAAACCAATCCATGAAATCTGACCTCGGAGAAATTTTTGTTGCTCGGACATTTGCTTCAAGACTTCGATGATTTTACGGTCTATCAGCCTGAAATCCCCGGTGTCAACAGGAATATTAATGGAGGTGATTTTTTTCAGCATCCTGTAAAACATCTTGGCAGTAATTTTCTTCAAATAGCTCTCCCCTTCCCTTGTTCTGCGTTTTGCATATACTACCTCAAAACCCTCTTGCCACTTTTTGTACATCTCGGTGATAAGTTCGGGCGGATCCTGCAGGTCAGCATCAATAATGACTGCTGCCTTACCGATGCAATGGTCCAAGCCGGCAGTAACAGCAACCTGGTGACCGAAGTTGCGGGCAAAATCAATGTAACGGATATTGGAATGTTTTCCTGCAAGGTCTTTTATAAGCGACATCGATCCGTCATTACTACCGTCATTAATAAAAACAAATTCACAATCAATATTTAATTGCAGGATGACCTTATTCAGGCGTTCAAAAAGTTTAGGGATATTTCCCTCCTCGTTGTAGATTGGAAGAATGACAGAAAGTAGTGGCATAGGATTTTAGCGATTGCAAGGTGGAAAGAAAAATTCAAAATAAAAAAATGTCTTTCAACGGAGAATGAACAACAAGATTATTCAGAAATTACCTAATTACTGGGTTCTGAAATCCTTCACTTGTTTATCTGCTGAAAAGGTCTTTGAAAATTTAGATCATCCACATCCATGTTTTTTATATTTCGTAGATTTACTTCATATTTTCAGGAAACAATGATTGTTACAAAAAAAATATTTGAAATGATAATCATGGTTGCCTGTTTTCAATACCAATCATTGGCCCAACTGCCACCTGGCGATCAGGCCTATAAAATGGTCTTTCACGATGAGTTTGACCGAATCTATGGGAAAACCATTATTAATGGCAACTTGTGGTTGCCTGTCCCGCCATGGAACCAGAAAAGTAATTATACAGGAAATGTCTCAAGGTGTTATCCCGGCGATACTACTTCAAAGCATTGGGATCGCGCTTATATCAATCGGGACTGGAAGGATACCTCCGCCATAAAAGTAATTAATGGAACCTGCAAAATAATTACAAATAAAAGGGACTATTGGGGCCAGGTCTATAATTGGCCACCATGCAATCCTGACAAACCCGGCTATTCCACGACTAATAAAAAGTGCATGAATGGATGTGCATTAAATGGTGTGGACAGCATATTGAGGTGCTGGACCATAGATACGCTTCCGTTTAAATACACCACGGGAATGTTGTTTTCAAAACAGAAATTCCGCAGGGGATATTTTGAACTCAGGTTCCGGCTCCCGGCCGCACCTGATCCACCCGGCAATCACCAGGGATTTGGTCCTAATTTCTGGTTGTGGGGAAACAATCCGCCCCACAACTGGTACAGTGAAATTGATATTTTTGAAATCATTGCCCTCAATGGTTTGCAGGCTGACACAAATAAATATACCTCTACAGTACATTACTCCCAATACAATACAATTAAGCGTAAGCAAGTACACACCGAAGTTATTGGAAACAAACTTAAAGGTGATACCACATGGCATAAAGCTGCAGCATGGTGGACAGATGAGTTTATTAAATTTTACCTTGACGACTCACTTTATTATACTGTCCAGGGTTTGAAAGAAATCTCCATTGAAAAGCTGGCAGAAATGAACCTGATCATTGATGTGAATGCGCCTGTGTCAGGCAGGTGCAATAACTTTGATGAATTGAACACGCAGTTTCCTTATGTGTATGAAATAGATTATGTAAGGGTATATCAATTGCGATAAACCGGATTTATTGAACCGTTTATCGCGTGAGAATGTTATATTTAATGATACACCATATCGCGTGTAATCCATCCCTCCACCCTATTTTTTTTCCCTCTTCATAAGTTCGGCCATAATAAGAAATTCCGACTTCATAAATTCTGATTTTAGGGACCCGTGAAATCTTTGCCGTAATCTCAGGTTCAAATCCAAAACGTTTTTCCTCCAGATTGATCATTTTCAGGATATCGCTTCTGAATAGCTTGTAGCATGTTTCCATATCGGTAAGATTCAGATTCGTAAATGCATTTGACATAAATGTCAGAAATTTATTTCCGATGGAATGCCAGAAGAAAAGTATTCGGTGAGGTTTACCTCCCATAAATCTGGAACCGTAAACAACATCAGCAAATCCTTCAAGTATTGGCCCGAGTAGCAAGTTGTATTCATTCGGATTGTATTCAAGGTCTGCATCCTGGATAATAATAAAATCGCCTGTGGCCAATTCAATCCCTTTTTGAATGGCTGCTCCTTTGCCACGGTTCTGTTCCTGGTTATGCAATCTGATATTTTCATTCACGCCACCGGAAATGTACCTTTCAATCAAATCCCTGGTGTTATCATTGCTACAATCATTAACAATAATTATTTCCTTCTTTATTTCATGTATCAGCTCTACATTCCTGATTTTATCCAGAATAAAGCGGATCGTAGGTCCCTCGTTGTACGCTGGAATAATGATAGAAAGCGTTTGTTGCACGTTTTTGCCCGATTTTGGGAGTGCAAATGTAGAATCTTAATGTGATTTCCTCATATATCCCGGTTTTGATAAAATTAATCTGAAATCAGTTTTTGCGTGAATCTTTTTTTTCCGGATAGTTTTTTTTTTGCAATCTTCAGATGATTGATAAATTGCGAACCCAAATCAATTTTTTTCTTCATTTTATGAAAAGATTAGTAATCTCTGTCTTATTATTCCTGTTACTTTTTCAGGGTTCCATTTCTCGTGTATCAGCAGCCATTACGATTAATCATGACACTACTTTAAGCGGAACCATCAACATTTCTCAGGATATATTTCTCACCAACTCTGCAACAATGACGGTTTTGGCCGGAACTACACTTCTGATGAATGAGGGGGTTTCCTTAAAAGGCGACAGCGGGTGCCATATCCTGTTTCAAGGAACGAGCTCATCTAAGGTTATTGTTAAAAGCGCCATTCCTCACACTTATTGGAGCCAGATCATAGTAAAAGGTGATTCATCTTCTATCGAAATAGCTTGGTCCGATATCATGAGCGGACAAATTTATGCCATGGACAGTTCCACGCTGATCATAACAGACAGCTACCTACACGATTACCTCAAGTTGCCGACAAAAAACCTGGTATACACACACAATGCAACTTACTTTCATATGAACCGGTGCCATGTGAGTAATTATTACCAGATTAATCCACTTAATACTCCCATTCTCATTGAAAACTCTTTATTTGAATACATTAATGAAGATGGTATTGATTGTGACAATTCTCCGTCAGCCCTCATCCGGAATTGCACTTTCCGCAACGGCCTTTGCGAAAAAGGAAAAGTCCATAGCGTAGATGCGATTGACTTTGGAAAATATAACATGGAAGGATTGGGTTCAGTCGGCACAGTTCAAAACTGTTTTATGTATAATATCACTGATAAAGGTGTTTCAGCAGGAGAAGGGTGCCGTTC
>CAYHHK010000187.1:0-5878 GCA_964356415.1 uncultured Flavobacteriales bacterium | reverse complement strand
TAATATATGATTTCATTGTGGAATGAATGAGATTTTTTTCTGATTTATCATCCTGTATTAAAGCAGTATTTTATTTAAAACCCATTTTGCTGTAACTGGATTTTTCAATCAGGGTATTTCCTTTGCATAAAAAATCATTTTACTACCCACGGTTTAAACCGTGGGCCCGCAAAACCAAATTTCTGATGCCACATTCTTCAACCACAATCTGGATTCATTCCAGCTGGACTACATGGGAAAAATTACCAATGATAACTCCGGAAATCAAAGACAGAATTTATAAGTACATTTTTCAGGAATTCATTTCCTGCGGATGCATTGCGAAAATTATTAATGGACCAGCAAATGAAGTGCATTGCCTGTTTCTCCTGAACCCGAAAAAATCAACTGATGAAATTGTGAAAATGGTGAAAGGTGCTACCTCTCATCGAATCAATCAGGAAGATCTTACGCCCGGAAAATTTGCCTGGCAAAAAGGATACAATGCCGTTTCTGTCTGCGAATCGCAACTGGAAAAAATGATCGGCAAAATCAACAACATGAAATGACTTCCATGTCGATACACTGTTCCGGCCGTTTTTTTAACTTGTAACTTCTAACTTGTGACTTTTTCCCAAAACTACACCAGGTACATCACTTCCTTCACCGCCTTAATTACCCTCTCAGGATTTGGCAGGTATGCTTCAATTAATGTTGGTGCGTAGGGCAGGGGTACATCTCCGCCCATGACTCTCTTTATAGGCGCATCGAGGTAATCAAATGCTTCACGCTGTACTTTGAAACCGATTTCGGAAGCAAGAGATGCAAGTGGCCAGCTTTCTTCGACTATAACAAGCCTGTTCGTTTTCTTTACTGAGTTGATGACTGTTGTATAATCTATCGGACGTACACTGCGCAGGTCAATGACTTCAGCATTGATATTTTCTTTTGCAAGTTCTTCTGCTGCCTTCAAGGCAATCTTCATCATCTTGCCGAAAGAAACAATGGTGACATCAGTTCCTGTTTTTTTAATATCAGCAACACCAATAGGGATCAGATATTCTCCTTCAGGAACCTCGCCTTTATCTCCATACATCTGCTCGCTTTCCATAAAAATGACAGGGTCATTGTCGCGGATGGCACTTTTCAATAATCCTTTTGCATCAGCCGGATTGCTTGGAATTATTACTTTCAACCCCGGACAATTCGCATACCAGTTCTCAAATGCCTGAGAGTGCTGTGAACTAAGCATCCCCGCTGCACCAGTAGGTCCGCGGAATACAATAGGGACTGTATACTGACCACCACTCATGCTCATCATTTTTGCAGCTGAGTTGATCACCTGGTCGATGGCAACAAGAGAAAAATTAAAAGTCATGAACTCAATAATAGGACGAAGTCCATTCATCGCAGCGCCAACTCCGATTCCCGCAAAACCCAATTCTGCAATTGGAGTGTCAATCACCCGCCGCTCGCCGAACTCATCTAACATGCCCTGACTCACTTTGTATGCACCATTGTATTGTGCTACTTCTTCTCCCATCAGGAAAACACGATCATCTCTTCGCATTTCTTCACTCATTGCTTCGCGAAGGGCTTCACGGAATTGCAGTTCTTTCATTCTGGGTTTGTTGATTGGTTGATTAAGTTAATTGGTTTATTAGGAAACCCCCTTTACTCGTTTAGAGTTCGCAAAAATAGAATTTAATAGAGAATAAGGAATTTCTCTTTTGTTTTCATTATTCTTTACCAACGAATTGACCATTATATACATCCCCACATCCTCACATTTGCACATCCTCACATTTGCACATCCCCACATCTCCCCATCCTCATATCCTCCAATTCCTTACCTTTCCCCTCAAATGTCGCCATTAGAATATTACCGGATACTCGGACTTAAACCGGGTGCAGATGCAGATGAAATCAGGAGAGCTTTTCGTGAAAAAGCAAAACTTTATCATCCTGATTTGAACGCTTCTCCTGATGCCCAGGAAGACTTTATCCGTGTGCATACTGCTTATGAAATGGCCATTAGCTATCTGAATGGGAAGCATCACGAAAGTCGTCCTGATCAGCCTGTAAGTTATGCAGCGGCTGAGGTGGCAATGAGACGGGCAGCTATGAAAAACAAGGCTGAACATTATGCGCGAATGAAGTATGATGAATTTGTTAAAGAATGTGAAGCATACCGCAACTCACCATATTCATGGGTTTTCAGACTACTTTATTATGGCTTATACTACCTGTACCTTTTTTGCGCCATGGTTTTCGTTTTTGTGCCGCTTTGGGCTGGATATGAGGGTGGCATTGGCTACTTTCTGATATGTTCCCCGCTTCTTATACTGTCTTATTTCACTGTCAAAATGGCGAATGGATGGAAAAAAGAGATTGATCCGTTATTTTCTAACCCTGCAGATGAAACTGCAATCAAATGAGGCTCAAAAAGTGAAGCCTCAGTCCATCATTTCAGATGCGCTTCTAAGTTCATTCAGTGTCCTCGTATTTCCTTGCCTTTGCGCAACCTCCATGCCTTTTGTATAGCACACCGTTGCTTTCAAAGTCTCATTTTCTGTTTCATAATATTTTCCGCACTGGAAATATGCAGCCAGATATTCGGGATTCCGCGCAAGGATATTCTCCAGGTGTATGATGGCGTCTTTTCTGTTCCCTGCCTTCTCCAGTTCCAACGCAAGGGCATATTCGCTGAAATCATCCCCGGGATCATCAGCTAGGTATTGCCTGAGCATTGCTATCCTTAAATTACTTTTATCCATTGCATCTTGAGATTAAATAAAACTGTAAATTCGCGCGACTTTTTAAAGGTGCGAATAACGAAAGATTACGAATTTGCAAATTTATGAATTCGTTATTTGTACAATTCGCTATTCGTACAACTAGCTGTTCACACAACAACAATATGAAAATTTTAGTCTGCATTTCGCACGTTCCAGATACAACTGCGAAAATAATTTTTACCCCTGACAACAAAGAATTTGTTTCTCAGGGTGTCACCTATATCATCAATCCTTACGATGAAATCGCTTTGGCACGGGCCATTGAATTAACTGATGGGGGCAAAGGTACCGTGACTGCAATCAATATTGGTGACATATCAACGGAGCCAACCATCAGAAAAGCACTGGCCATTGGAGCTGCCGATGCCATTCGTGTAAATGCTGCCCCGCGCGACGGATATTTTGTTGCTGCGCAGATCGCACAGGTCGCAAAACAAAACAACTACGACATCATCCTTTGTGGCCGCGAGTCGAGTGATCATAACGGCGCCTCAGTCCCTTCCATGATTGCAGAAATGCTGGGAGTTCCCGCTATTTCATCAGCTAAAAAACTGGATGTTGACGGCACTAATGCAAATCTTGAGCGGGAGATCGAAGGAGGAAAAGAAATGGTGAGCACTTCATTTCCATTTGTCGCCAGCGCTTCAGAAGGAATGGCAGAACCTAAGATCCCGAATATGCGGGGCATCATGAGTGCCCGCACCAAACCACTTACGGTTGTTGAGCCGATGGAAGTTCCTCAGTTGTCAAAAATTATTTCTTATGATAAACCGGTATCGAGAAGCTCGGTGAAAATGATCGCCCAGGAAGATGCAGGGAAGTTATGGGAGATGATTCGCGAAGAGAAAAAGGTTATTTAAATATGTTAAGTGTCTGATGGTTTTAGACTGATGTTAATTCTGATTCTGAACTTCAATCCCGTTAGCTCCCGACACATCGGGACGGGATCAAACAACTAACTTCAAACTTATAATATGAGTGTATTGGTTTACGTCGAGAATGTTGAAGGCAAATTCAAGAAATCCACTTTTGAATTGGTGAGCTACGGATTTGCAGTTGCACAAAAACTTGGATCTTCATTAACGGCTTTGTCTATTGGCGAAGTGGCAAGTGATGAATTACAAAAGTTGTCGCTTTATGGTGCTTCAAAGGTCCTTCAGGCGAAAAATGAAAAACTGAAGACTGTGAATGTCCAGCCTTACGCATCAGTTATTGCCGAAGCAGCAAAAGCTGAAGGAGCGAAATTGGTCGTGATGTCTGCCAGCTTTTCAGGAAAAGGAATCGCTCCACGCGTTTCCGTAAAACTGAATGCAGGCCTGGGCGAAAATGTAGTCGACCTGCCTGATACTTCAAATGGTTTTGTTGTGAAAAAAGGCGCTTATTCAGGGAAGGCATTTGCAATGGTTCAGATCACATCCGATGTGAAAGTGATTAGCGTCGTTTCAAATTCTTACAAGGTTATCGAGAATAAAGTTGAAGGATCTGTTCAGCCTTTTGAACCGCAATTGAATGACAACGATTTCAGGCTGACAGTAAAGGAAACCATTCGCGCATCAGATAAAATATCCTTGCCGGATGCCGAACTCGTGGTTTCAGCCGGACGAGGCATGAAGGGCCCTGAGAACTGGAGTATGATCGAAGAACTTGCCAACGTTCTCGGCGCGGCTACTGCCTGCAGCAAGCCGGTTAGTGATGCCGGTTGGCGGCCACACAGCGAACACGTCGGTCAAACAGGAATTGCAATCAGCCCGAATCTATATGTTGCGATCGGTATTTCCGGTGCGATCCAGCACCTGGCAGGAGTAAGCTCGTCCAAGGTCATTGTAGTGGTAAATAAGGACGTCGAAGCTCCTTTTTTCAAAGCAGCTGACTATGGAATTGTGGGTGATGCATTTGAAGTGGTTCCTGTGCTGATTGAAGCAGCAAAAAAGTTCAGGGCGGGACAGAACTAAGCACATTTGTGTAACAAAAAATGACTATTTTCGATAAATGATTTTTCCGCTTTAGCCGGACACGCATGAAGAAGATAAAAATAGAAATAGTAGGACTTTCTTACAGCCAGACCCAATCAGGCGCGTATGCACTTGTTCTTGGAGAAGACAAAGGGAAGCGGAGGTTACCTATCGTAATTGGAGCTTTTGAAGCTCAGGCGATTGCCATTGAGTTGGAGAATATGAAGCCGCAAAGGCCGCTGACACATGATCTTTTCAAGAGTTTTGCCGCTGCTTTCCATATTGAAGTCGAAGAAGTGATCATCTTCAACCTTCTTGAAGGAGTTTTTTATGCAAAACTCGTCTGCAGTGACGGCGAAAAGAAAATGGAAGTCGATGCCCGTACAAGTGATGCCATCGCAATCGCCGTCAGGTTCGGTTGCCCCATTTATACCTATGAATTTATTCTTTCCTCCGCCGGCGTTGCGTTCGATCAGGATACATCAATTGAAGATGTGATTGAAGAGAAGATTGAAAAAAAATCCAAAGCAACCGCACTTTCTGATAGTGAACTCTCCGGAGCAGCCACCGAAGACCTGAAGGAGATGCTCAAAAAAGCCCTCGATGAAGAAGCCTATGAGCGTGCCACCAAGATCAGGGATGAGCTGGCGAAAAGAAAGAACAATTGAAGAAAGACATTAGATATGAGATAATAGACGTGAGATTAATCCACGTCTTTTTTTGTGCCTTGCGAAAAGAGCAAAGAGCCAAGATGAAAGAACAAAGAAGAAATACCTTTGTGTAAAGAATTTGGAGCAGAGCTCAGATGTTTCAAATTTGGCTTAAGTCCCGCTCTTCGCTGCAAGTCCTCGGCCTTTGGCCTCCAGGCTTTCCGCTGTGATCGGGGCTATTTTAGTGTGTTCCCGTCTCTGAAGGCAGATATTAGTATTGAGAACTTAGTATTGAGATAAATGCTTCACCAATTTTTGTATCCGTCTTTTTCATCTTGCAGCTTTTCGGGTGTTATTTTGCTATATTGTTCTTAATCCTGAATTCTTTCCGTCTATTCTGCCGGATTTGGCTATGCCCTGCATGCAAAATTTACTACTATTGTATCTTCATCCAAACTAGTTACTCAATACTCAATACTCAATACTCAATACTCAATAC
>CAYHHK010000186.1:0-5931 GCA_964356415.1 uncultured Flavobacteriales bacterium | reverse complement strand
TGGCAGATGAAAAAGTCCGCGCATTGAACCTGAAACTCCTTGTTGCCGGCGAATTTTATGGCGATGAGGAAAATTACATGAAGATGATTACTGATCTTCGTATCGGTGAAAATGTAATCCTCCACTCATCCTATATTCCGAAGGAAGAAGTAAAGAATTTTTTCTGTGCTGCTGATCTGGTGGTTCAGCCCTATCGCAGCGCTACCCAAAGCGGTATCACACAAATTGCATATCACTTCGAAAGGCCGATGCTTGTGACCAATGTAGGTGGTCTTACCGAAATAGTCCCTGATGGGAAGGTTGGATATGTGGTGGGGGTGGATGCAAAGGAAATTGCGCGGCGGATAGCTGACTTTTATCATGAAAGCAGGGAAGAAGAGTACAGCAAAAATGCCGGGATTGAAAAGGAGCGATTTTCGTGGAAGGGCTTTGTAAGAGAGGTCTTGAAGCTTGCAAAAGATTTGTAGATGGCTTGACTCAGGTTCCTTTTCTTTCTACTTTGCCATTTTTATGAATGCATAGTAAGAACCCCATTCAGTTTTTATGCTGTCAACGGAGAGCACATTTGCACCTCTTTAAATGCTATGGGCTTTTTTTTCTGTCTTTTTTATGGCTAACTTCAATTAACGCCGGCTCGCAAATCATTCCATTAAACTGGCAACCCGAAAACGAAATTAACTTTTACACCTATCCTGCTTTGCCTCACAAAGTGCAGGGATTTGCACAGGATAAATATGGTTACATGTGGATTGGCTCCACAGATGGTTTGTATCGTTTTGATGGTGTTACCTATAAACGCTTTGTGCACAATGATAATGATTCAAATTCTATCGGTGCAAATGATTGCCGTCCATTTCTTGTGGATTCCCACGGGATGCTGTGGGCTTTCACCTCCAACGGTTTATGCTTATTAAATACTTCAACTTACCAATTTCGTAATTTTAATTTTTCTGATTCAATGTTTAACGCTATGATTTCCGGTGTTGTTGAAGACAGTGAAAATAATATCTGGCTCAGTTCTATGGGCAGAAAAAATCTTACCAGGTATGAACGGACAAAAAATAAATTTACCGTTTACTCAGTTCCTGATTCATTGTACGTTATCGGAATGAGAACTTTTGGTCTGTCTTACAATCCGGATGGGAAAATTTATGTAGCAGCAGATGGAGGTATAATGATCTTCAATCCGAAAACAGGAAATTACGAAAAAAGAATTCCGCGCAAATATCCAGGTCATGGTGATACGCTGTTATATTGGGGAACTCAATGTGTTTTTAGTGACAAAGACGGAACAATATATGCCGGTGATTGGAATAATCAACCGGGCAAACTTTCAATCAGTACTTATAATAAGAAACTCAGTTACGGTATTACTGCCTTTATTAATGTAGACGCAAAACAGTCTTCAACTGTGCGAATAATTGAAAAATCAGATGATGAATTATGGATAGCGACTAATAATGGATTACTTATCTATAACAAGAAAACAAAACAATGCAAACCGTGTATGCATATACCTGACGATCCGTTTTCATTCCCTGCCGATCCGAATTCAGAAATCGGTAGTATTTTCAAAGACCGTTCCGGTTGCTTTTGGATTAATTCGGGCAATAATATTGTTAAAGCAGACTTGCTTGATAATTTCGTAAAAAAATATGATTTGCAAAAAATATTAGGTGAAGTAAATCATTCAGATTTCAATCTAACTTCGGTAATTAAATTGCCAGAAGAAAATAAGCTACTGATCGGCAGCTGGATTGGCGAAGGATTTTATGAGCTTGATTTAAAAGGAAATGAATTTAGGAAAGAAAAAGTATTTACCAATTTGGAACAATCGTATTGTGAGATTCAGAAGTTATTGAAGGATCATAAAGGAAAACTATGGGCTATTACGCAGCATCTGATTTTAGAATATAATTCGCCGAAGGGGAAATTCATTCCATGTAAAATCAATTTGTCTTTTCCTCAAAACCTGTATGTTAATTTTGCCTTTACTTCGATAATCGAAGACAGTCGCAAACATTTCTGGCTTGGAACAAGCAAACATGGTGTTTACGACTTCAATCCTGAAAATAATTCTTACATCAACTATCCAAAAGAAATTTATAACACCAAATATCAGAAACCTGATTTTATGAAGCCTTGCTTTGAAGATGAGGAGGGAAATCCGCCAAAGGACGGATTCGCTGGGGCGAATATCTGGTTCATTTCTTTTGATGGCACTTACTTATTCAATCTGAAAACTAAAATCTTCACTCGCATCTCTTATAACCCAGGTGATATTTATTACAACGATGGAAGAGATTTACTGAAGGACAGGAATGGAACTATCTGGAGAACTACCCATTATGGCGGATTTCAGAAATACAATCCTGTAACGATGCAATTTGAAGTGGTTGCCGCCAATATTGACACGCGTCAGTTAAGATTGAATGACATGGTGGAAGATAACCGCGGATATATCTGGATAGGCAGTGATGAAGATATTTATCGCTACGAGCCGCTCCATAATACATTTCTTGTTCCAAAACAATTCATGCATATTGAGATGGGGAACAGCATTATTGGTTTCTGCAAGGAAGACGGAACTCTTTACACTTCACGCGGAGCAAAACTTTATGAAACCAATACCCGTCAGTTCAATGGCAATACAAATGTTCCCCGCATTGTATTCAATAGTTTTAAAGTATTGAATCGTGACACAGTTTTTGGTAAAAATCTGAATGACTTAACCGACATTACGCTTCCGTTCGACAAAAATTTTATAGCTATTGAATTTGCCGCCTTGAATTATTCGCACAGTGAAAATAACCAGTATGCTTACAAACTCGAAGGCTTTGATAAGGAATGGGTAATGAACGGAAACAAAAACACGGCATCGTTCAGCAATCTTGCACCCGGGAACTATTTGTTTCATGTAAAAGCAAGTAACAATACCGGGTTGTGGAATGATGTGGGAAAAACATTGAGAATTGTAATTACACCTGCATGGTGGCAAACATGGTGGTTCAAGGTGTTGCTGGTTGTTGGCGTTGTTGCCTCACTGATGGAAATAGCAAATGCAAGAACAAAACGAAAGCTATTGCTTCAAAAGACGGAATTCGAAAAACAGCAACGCGTATTGGAAGAACGTACACGCATTGCATCTGAGTTGCATGATGATTTAGGAAGCGGGCTTACCAATATTTCATTGTTAAGCCAGGTAGCGGGGAGTATTGCCGGCATTAAACAGCAGCAAACTCTCGGGAAGATAACGAGAGAATCTTCAGAAATGGTGGATAAGATGAATGCTATCATTTGGGCAATGAATATACACAATGACACACTGCCTAACTTAGTTTCATTTATAAAAAAACATGCGTTTGAGATGTATGAAGACGCACCGATAAAGCTTGTATGGGATGCACCGGAAGAAATTCAGGACTTTTCAGTGAGCGGGGAGGTGCGCAGAAATATTTATCTCGTGGCGAAAGAGGCATTACACAATGCGCTCAAGTATTCAGGCGGAACAGAAATAAAGGCAACTATTGAAACGAACGATCATCAGTTGAAGATTTCTGTTCAGGATAATGGAAAGGGATTTGATGTGATTATGATGAATGGAAAAGGAAACGGATTGGCGAATATGAAAAAGCGGATGGAAGAGATTGGGGGAGGGGTTGAAATCAATTCGGTGCCGGAGAAAGGAACAACTGTGGTGTTGACCTGCCAAATTGGAAATCACACAAAAGTGTAATAGGAAAGGCGATGTGCCTAAGCGTACATTTGCATCCGAACTGGAAAAATAAATGATAAAGGTTGCCATTGTTGAAGACACTGCGGATATCCGCATCGCGCTTCAGCTTATTATTTCAACTGCTGAGGACATGCAGTGTGAGAGTGCGTTCTCTTCTGCCGAAGATGCAATTGCAGCATTGCCGGGGAACTGTGCTGATGTGGTGCTTATGGATATTCACCTGCCGGGCATGAATGGAGTTGAATGTGTGAAGAAGCTGAGCATTACCTGCCCGCAAACACAATTCCTGATGTGTACGGTGTACGAAGATGACGAGCATATTTTTGATGCGCTGAAAGCAGGCGCTACCGGCTATATTGTGAAGAAAACTCCGGCTGATAAATTGCTTGCTGCCATTCGTGAATTGCATGCTGGTGGCTCGCCTATGAGTGCTGGTATTGCACGCAGGGTGCTTGCTGCTTTTAAGACTCCACATCCACCACAGATGAATGAGGAAGCAGATACATTGACTGAGCGTGAGAAGGAAATTCTGTTGCTTTTGTCGCAGGGATTGTTTTACAAAGAAATTGTGGAGAAGCTAAGCATCGGCATGGATACGGTGAAAAAGCATTGTAACAATATTTACAAAAAGCTGCACGTGAGTTCACGGACTGAAGCCGTAAATAAAGTTTTTTCGCGCTGATTTATTTTGTTGCACCATCAGGAGTTTATCCTGGTGAGTTAAATCAACATTCTTTTCTTGTCGTATTTTTTACTTACGTGCCCCGCTTTGTAAAATTCCACAAAAGTGTAATTGACACTGTGCGAGTGTTGCGTGCATATTTGCCCCCATTATAATCTAATTCTAAGACCTCATGACAAAAAAATTATTGATGCTATTTATTGCACTCGGTTGCTGCAGCGTATTACGCGCACAGCCCGAGCTTACGAAAACTGCAGTGGCGTCCGGCGGCGGCAATTTTGCCAACGGTGGATTGTCACTTTCCTCCACGGTGGCTGAACTCACCATGGTTACAACTTTTAATGCCGGCACGAGTGACCTGTTCCAGGGTTTTCAAAATTCTGCGCGGCTTATTGAGTGGGTGAATGTTAATCCTGTTGCTCACAATGAGCTTACGGTCTTGCTGTATCCGAATCCGGCTTCTGCCTTTCTGAATCTTGAAATGGCTGACCGCGAAAACGGCAAATTGATGATTGCTTTGAATGACATGTTGGGGCGCACGCTGCGCTTTGTTGCAGTGTCTGAAATGCAGAGCAAAGTACAGCTTGATGTAAGCGATCTTCCTTCAGGCATGTATTCACTCTCTGTGTTCGATCATTCCAGTCAGAATGTTTTTAATCAATCAGTAAACGTTATTCATTAAAATCTAATTTCTAACTAAAAATAAATTACAAATGAAAAATCTTAAACAATTACTCTTGACCGGCATTACAATGTTGCTATGCTCAACTATATATGCGCAGGCGCCTCAGAAATTTAATTACCAGGCCGTGGCGCGAAACAACAACAACATAATTGCCAATGGCAATGTGGGTGTACGGCTCACTATTACACAAGGGAATGGCGGGACTTCCCTGTACCAGGAAACTCAAACCCCAACCACAAATGATTTCGGAATTTTCTCATTGCAGGTTGGGGGCGGCACTGTAGTGAGTGGCGACTTTACTACAATTGACTGGAAGATCGGTGACAAATGGCTGCAGGTAGAAATGGATCCTACAGGCGGTACTACTTATATTGATATGGGTTCATCTGAACTTGCAAGTGTGCCGTTTGCATTGCACACAGCAGGTGCGTGGACTGCAACAGGCAGCGACATTACGAACCCGAATGCAGGGGCTGTAAATATTCAGAACGGAAACCTTGCTTTGAATTTTAATGAAATAAGATTGGCCGAGTCAGTTAACACAAATCATATTTTGAAATATGATGCAGATGTGGATGGACCAAGAATGTCAGGTTACGCTGGTGGTGTGCTTGGCGGAACGAACCCTGATACTTCTGTCTTGCGTTGGGTTTGGGATGGGTTCAATTGTAAGGTTGGTATTGGCACCAGCGCTCCGGAAGCAATGTTTCATGTAAAGGGTCCGGGCTGGTATGCAGGAAATCACATGGCGCTTTTTGAAAATACCGATGGTGCAAATGCTGATGGTATTGCTATTAAGATTAATAACGCAACCACTGATAAAGAAAA
>CAYHHK010000185.1:0-6215 GCA_964356415.1 uncultured Flavobacteriales bacterium | reverse complement strand
CGAACGCGTTCGCGTGTCAGATCGAATTTTGCACCAATTTCTTCAAGGGTTAAGCCATGATTCATTCCGATGCCGAAAAACAATTTGATGACTTCTCTTTCGCGTTCGGTGAGTGTGCTCAGGGAGCGGTCAATTTCACGCTGTAAGGATTCGTTCATCAAATGAGAATCAGCGCGCGGAGAATCCATGTTCTCAAGCACATCGATCAGACTATTGTCTTCGCCTTGCACGAAAGGGGCATCCATAGAAACATGCTTGCCGCTGACGCGCATGGTATCGCTTATTTTTTCCTGAGGGATCTCAAGGATCTTTGACAACTCTTCAGGTGATGGCTCGCGTTCAAACTCCTGTTCAAGTTTTGAATAGGCTTTTGAAATTTTGTTAAGAGATCCTACCTGGTTCAATGGCAAACGAACGATACGTGATTGTTCTGCCAATGCCTGAAGAATACTTTGGCGAATCCACCAAACAGCATAAGAGATGAATTTAAAACCGCGGGTTTCATCAAATCGTTTTGCGGCTTTGATCAAGCCTAAATTTCCTTCATTGATCAGATCGGGAAGGCTAAGGCCCTGGTTTTGGTATTGCTTTGCAACAGAGACAACAAATCGGAGATTTGCTTTTGTCAATTTATCCAGTGCATTCTGATCGCCCTCACGGATTTTCCTGGCAAGGCGTACTTCTTCTTCAGCAGTGATGAGTTCTTCGCGGCCGATCTCTTGAAGGTATTTCTCAAGTGACTGGCTTTCGCGGTTGGTAATGGACTTGGTTATTTTTAGCTGACGCATATTAAATTTTAAAAGTTAAGTAAGTGAAAAGTTGTTGATGTCAGATAGAAAAAGTGTGTTCTTTTCTTCCGGCTGCGAAGATACACTTTGTAAAAAAGCGAGTCAAGTTTTTATAAGAGCCGGTTGATAAAATTATTCGATTGTTGATAAGTCATTTTCGTGTCAAAAAAATCAGGCGGCTCGAACGAACTTCAAGCCGCCTGACACTAACCATAAAACACAACAACATGAAAACTATCTCTATGCCTTTGTGATCTTCTCTATACAACAATCAAACCACAATTAAGTTTTAAAGATTACATCCCAAAGCCATAATATCCCTTCAATCCATTTGGGTAAATACCCTCGATTAAAACCCCGCCCTGCCTGTCTTTTAAAGCATTTTCCAGGTCAACCATGTTCCGGACCGATTTCCTATCGATTGACGTGATAATGAACCCTTCTTTAATTCCGGCGCTCCTCAGTTTGCCAGGATTGAGCTTTGAAATTTTTGCTCCGCCGCTGATTCCTAAATTGCTTTTATCGCTTCCGGAAACGTCGCTGAACGATGCCCCGAGCAGATTTAGTGAATTAGATGACGGTGAAGATGACGGCTTGATCAGCGTTGTTCCACCGTCTTTATTTCGAAGAACCACTGTGAATACTTTTTCATTTCCGTTTCTCAAAGCAGTTACTATGACCTTGTCGCCGGGACGAAAGTGACCGATCTGTTCCTGCAATTGCGGAACGGAATTCACGGCTATTTCACCAACCTTTGTAATAATGTCGCCCTCAGAGAGGCCTGCCTTCTTTGCTGCACCATCCTCGCTGAGTCCGGCAATGTAAACACCCTTTACCTCCTTCAGTCCTTTTTCCTGTGCAAGTTTAGAATCGATATCGCGAATACTCACGCCGATAAAACCGCGTTGTACGCTGCCGAATTCAGCCAGGTCATCCATCACCTTGCGAACGAGGTTTACCGGGATGGCGAAGGAATAACCGGAATAGGAGCCGGTTGCAGATGCAATTGCAGAATTAATTCCAACAAGTTCACCTTTAGTATTTACCAATGCCCCACCGCTGTTTCCGGGATTTACTGCTGCATCCGTCTGAATAAAGGATTCAATTTTATACTGATCAGGTAATATGCCGATATTTCTTGCTTTAGCACTCACAATTCCGGCAGTAACAGTGGATGTAAGGTTGAAAGGATTTCCAACGGCCAGAACCCATTCACCGATCCTTACTTCGTCGCTGTTTCCATAAGTAACAAAAGGTAAACCTTTTTCTTCTATTTTGAGCAATGCAAGGTCAGTGCTGGGGTCAGTTCCAACCACCTTTGCTGAAAAATTTCTATTGTCATTGAGGGTGACTTCAACTTTTTCTGCTTTATCCACAACGTGGTTATTTGTAACGATGTAACCATCTTCAGTGATGATCACCCCTGAGCCGCTTCCTTCAGTTTGATGTCTTTGTGGATTCTGATATCCGAAAAATCCCTGAAATGGATCATATACTTGCTGTGATCCGAAAACTTTCACATGAACAACAGCATGTACTGTCGCTTCCGCTGCTTTTACGAAATCGGGGAGGTTTCCGTCGCCAGGAAGGCTCACAAAGCTGGTGGGTATTGCAGCAACATTTTTTTCTGAGACGGAAACGGAAGGCGCTGAAGACCTGTTAAATAAATAAGCACCGGCAAGGCCACTTGCTCCGGCAATGATAACGATTGCAAAATAATTTTTCAGTTTACTAAACATGTTTTTGAGATTTTGATTGTTAAACATTTTTAATTTGCATTAATCAATATTTGTGGTTGCAAAAGTCCTTAATATGCAATGAAGCATTTATGAATACCTGAGTTAATTTTTGTTAATGGCGACGCTTTTGATTTTATATTTTCAGATTGAGGCTGTCAGGAATTTAAAGCTTTTTTGAGTTAACTTTGCAGAGTGAGACGATATACGAAGCCTGAAATCATTAATGAAATAAATAACGGAAACGAGGAGGTTTTAGTTTTTATTTCCGATAAATATTTTTCTACTCTTCGCAGGATGCTGCGGGTCAAGGGGATCCGGGATGAGCAAACGCCCGATATTTTTGCTGATGTATTGGCAAAAGTCTACACCGATCTGCGTTACAGAGCGGACGATAAAATAGATTTTGAGACTTATTTTATGAATGCTCTGAATGAGGGTGCAAAATCGCTGAAAAGCCATTCAGCACCGGGGGGTACATTTCCGGTTAGTGAATCTGAAGAAGTTGCAGCGAGATGTGTATCTATATTAGATGAAGAAGCCCAGAAGTTACTTTTTGCCAGAGTTGCTGATAAGTTAAGTTACGAACGTATAAAGGAAGAATTTCAATTCAGTAATGCTGTGATAGCCCAATATGAGGTAACCAAAGCAATGGTTCAATTGGAGGGAATTGTAAAATTGCGTTTGAACAAATCAACAAACTAGCATGGAGAAAAGTATTGAGGACAGGCATTTGATTGATCGATTCTTGCAGGGTGAGTTATCTGGTATTGAAAGGGAAAACTTCAATCAGCGTGTCCGCGAAGATGAGGCCTTTCGGAATGATGTTGAATTACATAAGGTAATCTATTCCGGAATTGTGAGAGCAAATCAGGACAAATTAAAAAGACTGATTCTTTCCTCACTGAATTACCGCAAGCCGGCAGTTCCTTTTGCACTTAAGATGATCGTAACATTTTTAGTTGTAACAGGGTTTGGAATTACCCTATGGTTTTATGTCGGCAATGAATCTACTAATAGGGATCAGTCAAAATCCTGGTTTGCTTTTTTAAAAAGTAAGAAAAGTACAAACAACACTGCAATTGAGATACCCAAACCAAAAGCGTCATCAAGGCCGAGAGTTGTGGCAGCAACTGATTCATTGACCCTCGAAGAAGATGGCAAGAGCATGTTCTCTGATAGTGTTCAGGATCAAAATTCAAGTGATAAGACTGAATTGGATTCGCTTCAGCTTGCAATAACTAATGAAGAAATTATAGTAAAGCAAGACCAGCTCCTTGTCGGGACAACGATCGTTGTTGAAGATAAGAGTGAAGCTGGCAGTGAAGTAAAGGATGATCAGCTCACGAGTGGTGCATTGTCTAAATTAAACCCTGCAGCCGATCTTCCCGAGGAAGAAAAAGTCTCCTCCGATTATCAGGTTGAATTCTGGGTATCACCAATAAATTACAGGGGTTATAAGATGTCGAAAAATAAACTGATACTCTTCGGTATTGATGAACCTGAAGCAGTAAAATTGTACCGCGTTAAAGATGCCTTGTACATGAGTTACCTTAAAGATTATTACAGGTTAAATGCCTCATTTGATTTTATGTCCTACCAAAAACTGAAAGAAGCCGATATTCCTTTAGCGATCAAATAAAAAATGAAGATCGCTTTTTCAAAATATCAGGGAACAGGAAATGATTTTATCCTTCTTGACAATCGGGATGAAAGGTATTCTGTGCTGAAAGCTTCAGATGTTGAATTTCTATGCAACAGAAGATTCGGAATTGGTGCCGATGGATTAATTCTCCTGGAAAAAAAATCCGGGTATGATTTTGAAATGAAGTATTTCAACAATGACGGAAACGTAAGCAGCATGTGTGGTAATGGCGGACGTTGTATCACTGCCTTTGCAAATTCATTGCAGCTGATAAACAGTGATGCAAAGTTTACAGCCATTGACGGCGAGCATCAATCGCTCATTGAAGACAATAAATCAATGATTGTAAAACTGAAAATGGGTGATGTAAAAGGATGTGAAATGGTTGGAGAGGATGTTTTCCTGAATACCGGTTCCCCACACTATGTAAAGTTTGTGAAAGATGTGATGAATGTTGATGTTGTTACCGAAGGAAGAAAAATAAGATATAATGACCGTTTCAGTCAGGAAGGAACGAATGTTAATTTTGTAGCGCCTGTTGCAAGTGGACTAAGTGTGCGTTCTTATGAAAGAGGAGTGGAGGATGAGACTTTGAGCTGCGGCACTGGTGTTACGGCTTCTGTTCTTGCGTCTGTTATTAAAGGAAAAGTAAACGAAGCAGCCGGAGTTTGTGAAGTGAAATCAATGGGAGGGATGTTGAATGTATATTTCGAAAAAGCCGGAGACGGTTTTAAGAATGTGTGGCTGGAAGGCGAAGCGAAGTTTGTTTACTCAGGAGAAATTGAAATCTAACTTGCAAAGTGAAAATCTTTCAGATCTTATTATTTATTTCAGTAATTTTCATCCATGCTCCTTCTTATTCTCAAGACAGCATATTTGTGAAGACAGTTGGAAGGGCCTGCAAAATTTTGAATTATGAGGTTGTAGGCAGTGATACTATTAATATGAATATAGGAATAAATAAGCAAAATCTAAAAATTGGTAAATGGATTTTTTACTTCGATAGTGGAATGAAGAGATCCGAAGGATTTTTTTCTTTGGAACTAAGGCCGCAATGTGGGGTGGGAGGTCCGATCATTCCAAATTATTATGAGGAAAGAACAGGTGTATGGAATTATTGGACAGCAAACGGAGCAAAGCGTTTTGATTTATTTGGTGATGAACATCCGTGTAATGGATATTTTAATTGGTTTCATGAGGATGGGAGAATTTTTCAAAAAGGTTTGTTCGGAAATAGGGGTAACCTTATTACAGGCCAGATCTACCTTTACTCGCCTGTGACCAAAGAATTAATTTCAATTGATGATTATTCCGAAGGGAAATACATCGCTTCTTACAAGCAATAAACAATAAATATTTTTTAAAAAAAATCTATGCAACTAATTGGTGAACTTATTCATTTACGTGCGCTCGAGCCGGACGATCTTCAATGCCTTTATGACTGGGAGAATGATACAAGCGTATGGAGTGTTAGCGGAACTGTGGCGCCATTTTCAAAATTTACGCTGGAAGAATATCTAAAGCAGGCACACCAGGATATTTACACTACCAAGCAGCTTCGCCTCATGATTGACTTAACCGTGAGTGATGATGATGGCGAAATTGACAATGAGCATCATAGCATCGGGTGTATTGATCTTTTTGATTTTGATCCGAGAAATAAAAGGGCTGGCGTTGGAATTTTAATTGCCAACAACGCAAAGCGCGGCAAAGGATATGCAACAGAAGCGCTGCATCTGCTTATTGAATACGCATGGAATATTCTCGATCTGCACCAGCTTTATTCGAATGTTCGTGTGGATAATGAAAACAGTGTTTCACTTTTCAAGAAACTCGGATTTGAAATTACCGGCTTGAAGAATGACTGGCTCTATGAAGGGGGGCGGTTTTTCGATGAATATACGTTGCAGTTGATAAGGAAGTAAAGGCCCCACCCTCCCGATTGTTATCGGGACTCCCCGAAGGGGAGGGGCAAACCAACAGCCATAGCGATTATGTTTTATTACCAATTGACCCAAAACCCCAAAGAGATTTGATTCTCATCGG
>CAYHHK010000184.1:0-6259 GCA_964356415.1 uncultured Flavobacteriales bacterium | reverse complement strand
AAATTGCCTGGTTTGTTGACTAGCCTAACCTTTGCCAGGCAACTTATCAAAACCAACATTTATGGCAACTCTAAAGTTCTATCCGCTATCAGGGGCTGGAAAAAAAATGTAGAAAAGTTTTGCCTGTAAAAGAATATTGTAACTTTGACTTAAATGCCCCCTCCCCTGCCATCCCCGTCAAGGTCAGGGGAAGGGTCGTTGACACACCGACAAAAGTTTCCGGATTGTTACTGGCATGATTGTGCTAATTCAATAAAAAAAACATGGATAATACACCGTTTTCAAATATTATTGCCGGCACCATGACATGGGGCGTCTGGGGAAAAAATTGCACCACGAATCAAATGATTGAATTGATGAATTGTTGCTTAGAAAATAATATCACCACATTTGACCATGCAGATATTTATGGAGACTATTCTACTGAATCAGCTTTTGGAAATGCTTTTAGTGAAAGTAAAATCGATAGAGAGAAAATACAGCTGATTTCGAAGTGTGGCATTCAAATGCAATCGGAAAAAAGAAAAAATGCTGTAAAACATTACGATTACTCCACATCGTATATCATCTGGTCGGTTGAACAATCATTGAGGAACTTACAAACCGAATATTTGGATTTACTTTTGCTGCATCGGCCAAGCCCGTTGATGAATGTTGAAGAAATTGCAGAAGCAATTGAGAAACTTAAGCATGATGGAAAAATTATAGATTTTGGCGTTTCAAATTTCACACCCCACCAGACAGATTTAATTGAGACAAAAACCAAAATTAGTTTCAACCAAATCCGGTTCTCCATCACTCATTTTGAAGCAATGCTTGATGGTAGTTTAGACCACATGAAAACACATAAAATCACACCTATGTCTTGGTCTCCACTGGGAACTGTTTTTAAAAAAGATGACGATCAGACTCATCGTATAAAAAAAATTGCTGCAATTTTATCGTCAAAATACGACGTTCCTGTTGAGGTTATACTTCTTGCCTGGATTTTAAAACATCCGTCAGGAATCCTACCCGTTTGCGGAACGGCAGACCAATCCAGAATCACCAACCTAATGAAAGCAACAACGGTGGAGATGGAATTACAGGATTGGTTTGCCCTTTGGTCGGAAAGTTCTGGCATTCCTGTTCCATGATTTTTTTGACTTAACAATTTCGCAATGATGCGGACTGCAAATAAAAAAAAAATGAAAATAGTGTCTTCAATTTTACTTGTTTGTTCATTGATCATAATTGGAGCAACGCAAAAATTACAGGCCCAGTGCACAACAGGCTACTCACAAATCATTGTCAATATTATTCCTGATAATTACCCGGGTGAAACAAGCTGGGATATAAAAGATGCATCAAATAGTATTATTGCAAGTGGCACTACGAACAATGATACACTTTGCTCTTTCACCGGCAAATGCCTCCATTTTACCATTTATGATTCATATGGTGATGGAATTTGTTGCGCTTATGGAAATGGTTCTTACAATGTGTATATCAATGGTAATTTAATTGCATCAGGAGGTCAGTTTACGTTTAACGAAACAACATTTTTTAATTATCCTCCCGGTTATGTGAGCACAACGCTTATCAATGCTTTTCAGCAGTTAATGGATCATTGTAATAACATAACCCTGCTTTCTCCTGCTCAGATAAATTCTTTAGCCGACAGTATTCATAAATACCATTTTTATCTCGCGGAGACTCTTCCGGTAATTTCATCAGCATTTGACGTTATAAATTGTTATGAAACCAATACAGGCCCTGTTTTTCTAAACACACATACAACGGGTGGGTTCCCAAACGCCCCGGGAGCTCTTGATGGTTTTGAATATGACCGGGTGATATACCTGATACAGCAGGAATTATTTGAAGTACTTTACACCAAAGATAAAATAGCGGAATACAGTACCTTTTTACAAGGCAGGAAATATTTGACTTCCAATTATTTTCCCGGAGTTTGTCCATTACCTGTTGACTCCGCACAGGTGTACATTGCAACCGTCAATGCTTCGATGCCGGCTAATTGGGGGAAGCCAACGGCATGGGCTTTAACTCCTGCAAGAAGACCAACCGGTTATTACCTGTCTCCCGGTTCGATTGGAAAAGTAAAGGTGCCAGATATAATGGTGAATGCCGGATATAAAATACTTGTAGGTGCACACCCCCTTATGAATAGCAGTATAACTCCGATTCAGAGATTTTTCAGGATCTTCAATACGTACGAAATCACAGATTCTGTAACCCTTATCGCAAATCCTTTCGGAGGTGGAATTTATATCACTACTCCCTACCAGGCTTCTGCTGGTTTGCAGCCGATAGAATTAACCAACGTAGTGCCGGCTCCGTTCTTTTCGGCAAAAAGTTATGACATGACCACCTTAAGCCAATGGCAAAATGTTCAGAGGCTCAATCCTGCTCCCTGGGCAGATTTTGAATCTGAAAAATTCATGATGCAAGTGCCAACAAGTTTTATATACAACTATAGCGACCCTGTGACTCTCATGGCCGACTGGGATGCGCGCATGGATGTGGTTTCAAATTTGTTAGGGTATCCTCTTGTTCGCAACAACCAGATTCTATATGTCATGCTCGACGTTCATATTTTGCACCCTGGTTATTATGGTATTGGAAACCCGCAAATCAATAATCCCTATAGCCCATATACTGTTCAAAATGGAAATAGTCAAATGTGGTTTTTAGTACCGGGAGCCGCACACCTGTGGGAAACTGAGTTCCACGAACTCGGACACGCCCAGTCAATGGAAAAATTTCCGGGGGAAGCTGAAGCTATTGTGAATCTGCTCTCCGCAGCAATATTTAATGAATTATATGGGATTGACATAGACAGTGCATTTGGCTGGTCGTTTAATAATGAGTATTGGCGTAGCCGCGACCAGTCGGCAATAAACTGGATGGTTACGCATAATTTCCGCACCGGGAACCCCATGGATATTTCCAATACAACCAAAGACGAAGTCAGGTACCAGCACCGGGGGTATGGCAAATATGTCGAAATAGCTGCGCTATTTGGCTGGGAAGCACTTGAGAGCTATTACCATCAGGTAAATCTGGATTACATCAATGGAGTGCCCCCGGGTCCGCTGGGACAAGTTGATGACCGCATACTGAAGTTATCACTGGCAGCAGGTGTGGATTTGCGTCCATTGATTCATTTCTGGGGTGTGCATCCGCAGGATTCAGCTGCACTTGCACTGGCAATAATCAGCAATAATTTACAGCCTTCTCCTCTCATCTGCAATCGTCTGATGCATTATCAATCTATCATTCCAATGGACAGCGCTCAGTTTAGCCAGCATGCCCAGGTTTACTTTAATGGGCCTGTTCCCCCTGGTGGTGATCCGGATTATGAAAATGGGTGGTATAACGTTTGGCTGCCTCTTTATAATAATTTACATGGAGACTCCGCAGTAGCCGCCCTGCAGCATATAATCGACTCATACTTCCCTGATGGCTGTGATATTGTAACCCCACCGGGAATTCCCGAAAACATTGCAGTTGGCGGCGAAATTGGCGGGGGTTTAACTCCCTGCTACAATGCTTCTAATACCATAACCATAGGTGGTTCGGGGAACCCGTTCACACTACTGAGCGGATCAGGTGCAACTTTTATCGCCTGGCAGAAGATTTCCTTCATGCCGGGAACCCATATTCAGAGCGGAAGCAATCTGCACGGCTATATTTCACCGGGAGCCTATTGCGTTGCTCCATTCATTCCAGTCACAGCACCAGGCACAGGTGAAAAAACATCCAAAAATGCCGGTCCTGATCTTGCTTCATTCAGCATCTATCCGAATCCGGCCAACGGAAACTTCTTCCTGGTGCAAAAAGGTGAAAAACTCATCGGCAATGTGAAAGTTGAAGTTTTCACAGTGCGCGGAGACAGAGTGATGACCGAAAGCATGATCGTTGAGAAACAGCATGAATTCAAATCCTCAGATCTGAAAACAGGCCTTTACTTTGTGAAGGTTGTTGCTGATGGGTATGTGGAAACAATGAAACTGGTTATTAGGAGGTAAGTTTCAACCTCACTTTAACAAAGCTGAATATGAAAAAGTGTTAAAGTGGATCATGTTCATCACTTTGGGATTGAAAAAATAAATGCAGACCCTTCACCAGGTATCGATTCCACCCATATTCTCCCACCATGTATCTCCGCGATTTTCTTGCAATGCGCCAAGCCGATACCTGTGCCTTCATATTCGCTGCGGTTATGTAATCGCTGGAAGATGATAAAAATCTTTTCGTAATACTTCTGATCAATCCCAATGCCATTGTCCGTGATGGAAAAGATCCACTCCGTTTCGTTGCTCCCGGCTGAAACAATTACCTCCGGCACATTGCCTGGCTTTTGGTACTTGATCGCATTTCCAATCAGATTTTGAAAAAGCAGTCTCAGTTCTGTTTCATATCCGGTTACGACAGGCAGCTGATGAATAGTTATTTTTGCATTACTAGCAATGATGGCGTCAGAAAGATCAGTCAGAACTGAATCAACAGCTGTATTGCAATCAACGCAGGACTTTACACTCTCCTTCCCCAATAATGAATATTCAAGTAAATTTTTCACAAGCGCACTCATTCTTCCAGCTGACTTGCCTATAAATTCGATGTATTTGTTGCCATCTTCATCAAGGGTGCCTGCATATTTTTCATTAAAAAGCTGCGTGAATTGTATAAGTGTGCGCAAAGGCTCCTGAAGATCATGATTCGAAACATACGTAAACTGTTCCAATTCACTCAGGTGAAAAGTGAGTTCCTTGTTTAAGGCTTCGTATTGTGAGGTTCGATCTGCAATACGATGTTCCAGGGTCTCATTGAGGTGGCGGATTTCGCTTTCTGCTTCACGTCTCTCAAGTTCACCGGCTGCACGCGGTGCAACCAGTTTTAGCAGTTCTTTGCCCCTTCCTTCTTCATGCAATGGCTGTTGTCCGATAATGGCAATTAGCCCAATGGCTTTGCCTTTGGAGTCAATCAGGGTGGTTCCGACATAACTCTCTGCATTCAGATCCTGCAGCGCTGCATCATTTGGAAACAGCTGCTGCACCCCTCTGCGGTAATAGCATACATTGCGATCCACCACCTCGCCGCATGGTGTATCCTTAAGGGCATACAGCACATTGGTTTCAAACCTGCCTTCATTGTATATTGAAACTGTCTGGGCTGTCAAACCATCGCCTTCCAGCCGGTCAATACAAACATATTCCATGTTCAGGGTCTGGGAAAGGTAACGTGCCAGCGAATCGAAAAAGTCTTCTCCTGTGCCCGGCAAACCGCAACCGAGCAAAAAGCGTTGCGTATTTTCTACCAGTTTACGTTCAGTGATGTCAATAAGCGAACCGATATACCCAATAAATAGCCTTTCCGGTGTAAACCGGGGAACACCATTGTCAAGCACCCATCGGTATTCGCCATCGGCTCTGCGTAAACGATATTCCATGCTGAATTCACGTTGAGCCTTGAATGCACTGAGGTATATGTCAAGGCAATTCTGTAAGTCATCAGCATGAACGCCTTCAGCCCAGCCGTTACCCAATTCCTGCTCCAGGGTACGCCCGGTAAAATCGAGCCACGGTTGATTGAAATAGTTGCACAATGCGTCTGTTCCCGACATCCAGATCAGCACTGGTGCGCTGTCTGACAAATACCTGAAGCGTGTTTCGCTCTCCCGGAGCAACTCCTCTGTTCGCTTGCGTTCAGTAATATCAACCATCGCGATACTACATTGCTCCTGGTTTTCGGCCATGATGCCTGTTAGCAAAACAACCAGAGGGATGTCATCATTTCCCAGCAGTTTAACTTCACAGGTTTCTTTACTTTTACTTTGAAATACTTTTTCAAGAAAGAGGCGGAAGACTGGTTTTGACTGATCACATAGAAGCAAAGTAAAATGGTGGTTTTTTATTTGTTGGCTTGGTTTTCCAATCAAAGCTGCTCCGGTTAGGTTCAATGCAATTATCAGACCTTCTTCAGTCATGGTAAAGTACCCGGATGGGGCAAATTCGTACAAGTCGGTATACTTATTCGTGGCAACCTCTGCCATGGCCCATGCATGGCGGAGTTCTTCATTTTGCATTTCCAGTTCTACCTGATGCACCTCAAGATCGTAGATGAGTTTAAGCATTTCGATTTCGGAAACCGGAGGGGCTGTAGTCCTGGTTCCATTTTTCAGCAGCTCTTCTGCCTTCCGGCGGAGAATATCGGATTCGGAATTCGATTTGCCCTTTTTCATGGTGTTTCTTCTTAT
>CAYHHK010000183.1:0-6311 GCA_964356415.1 uncultured Flavobacteriales bacterium | reverse complement strand
AAGCGGAATATTTTTATTTATGATGCACTTGGAAGAATTTTATTTGAAGGAAAGAATGTGAAGGAAAATAATTTCAGGGATGATATTTCGGCATTTTCACCGGCAGTTTATTTTGTGAAAGTCATTTTGGGTGATGAAGAATATATTCAGAAACTGGTTATTGAGTAAACAAATTAGGTGAATTAATTTACTGCTGTCTTCGGACGAAGCTTGTGTGGAGCGAGTCCGATCTATCGGACCCGACAGGAAACGTTCCATTGAATAATTCTTATTTTATCGTTGTAATCATTAATTAGTATGTGGGATTTTTGCTTTTTTAAAAAGTCATTGAAAAGAATAGCGAGAACCGAACTATCCCGTACGTAAAAATGGCTCGTTTTTATGATCACCACTTTTTTTGAATTAAAAGCAATCCATATGTGATGCTTTTCTTTTCAGGAGGCACTATATTTTCATCGATTCTTTTGTTGCGATTTGGTACGAAGATATAAAATTAATTTCATAAAATATTATTTTAAATAATTGATTATTAGATCAATACAATATATATTGCATGAAATATTAATAAAAATACTTGCAAAGTGAGTCAGGTACCTGTATATTTGCAGTATAATACTGCAAAAAGATGTACAAGGCAGATGAGTTGAAAAGGAATCTTCGGCCGGGGCGTGTTTATCGTCGATCAGATCTCGCTCAATGGTCAAATTCAGTAGACAGACACGTATCTGCACTGGTCAATGATGGTACATTGCAAAAAGTAGGGGCCGGTCTTTATTATTTTCCAAAAGAAAGTGTCTTTGGAAAAACCCGTGCAGAGGAGCAAAAACTTATTTATGGTTTTTTAAAAGATGATCATTTTCTTTTGACATCTCCGAACAGTTATAATAGCTTAGGTGTTGGTACCACACAGCTTTATAATAAACGGGTAGTCTATAACCATAAACGACATGGAGAATTCAAACTCGGAGGCAATATGTTTACTTTCGTTTCCAGGCATCGATTTCCCAAAAAAGCTTCGCCGGAGTTTTTAATTGTAGATCTTTTAAATAATCTTGATAAGATAGCTGAAGATACTGAACTGCTTTTGAAAAATGTTTCACAGAGGATAAAATCCATGGACTTGAAAAGACTGAAGATTAATCTTAAGGAGTATGGAAACTTGCGTGCAAAATCTTTTTTAAATCCACTTTTAGTACAACATGATTCAGATGTCAGTAGATTACCTGCATAAACATAAGGAGTTTAAAAATCTACTTGAAATTCTTTCTGATGAAATGGGAATTGTATCTCAACTCATTGAGAAAGATTATTGGATAATGCAGGTGCTCTATGGTCTTCAGAAAAAAGGATTCGAATTTGAGTTGAAGGGAGGCACTTCACTTTCTAAGGGATTTAAGATCATAAATCGATTTTCTGAGGATCTTGATATTCATATCAAACCTTCAAAGGATTTCCATGTCGAAACAAATCCTAAAAAAAGCAAACCTGGCCAGATAGCATCCCGCAAAAATTATTACGATTGGCTTGCAGAAAATATAAAAATTGATGGAATAGTTAAGACTTATAGAGACACAAATTTTGATGAGGCAAGACAGTATAGAAGCGGTGGAATTCGTCTTGTTTACAACAGTGTATTCGAAAATATTGAGGGACTAAAAGAAGGCATTTTATTGGAAGTTGGTTTCGACACAGTGACTCCAAATGAACCACTTACAATAAGTTCCTGGGCCTTTGATAAAGCCTTGGCAACTCCGGAAGTAAAATTCATTGATAACCGGGCTGTAAATGTTCTTTGTTACCATCCAGGTTATACATTAGTGGAAAAACTTCAAACCATTGTCAGGAAATTTAAGAATGAACAGGAAGAAAAAACTGAGAATCCAAATTTAATGCGTCAATATTATGATGTATTCTGCCTTCTTGACAAAAGTGAAATCAAAACATTTATTGGATCTCATGAATATTTGGAGCATAAAAAAAAGCGATTTTCAAAAGAGGAATTTAAAGTACCAATTAACCAAAATGAGGCTTTCCTTCTATCGGATCAGGACCTAAGAGAAGGATTCATACAACGATATAAGAGTACGAAAGGACTTTATTATAGTGGCCAGCCGGATTTTGAAAATGTAATTTCAAGAATTCAAGAATTTATAGACCGGCTTTAATTGCCAATTCCTATTTTTACATCATGCCATCCGGAATAAAATGCATTTTTCTAATCACCGGTTTTATTCTATTCAACAATTTTTCCTTTTCCCAATCCCGCTGGTCCTTCGAACTTCAGTTTGGCGGCGTGTATTCACTCGACCTGCCGCTCACAATTAAACAGGATGGTCATCCTGATATCATCATCGAACACGCCGATTATTATTCCGAGCCATTCATCGGTCCGCCGTACTGGAACATAAGATTGAGCAAGTGGTTTAAGAAAAAGAGCATTGAACTTGAATTTGTTCACCACAAATTTTACCTGCGCAACACGCCTCCTGAAGTGCAGCGCTTCGGCATTTCACACGGATACAATATGTTATTCCTGAATCATGGACGGCAGTTAGGAAAATACATAGTAAGGGCAGGCATCGGTACTGCTTTCATTCATGCAGAGAGTACCATCCGCGGCATGAAATACCCCGAAGAATCCGGACTCGACCTCAGCGGACATAAAATACGCGGGTTGACTTTCAACCTTTCCTGTGCTCGACATTTCAGACTGAACAAAACATTCTTTGTGAATGCCGAAGCCAAGGTACATGCAGCATTTGCCAATGCGCCTGTGGTGAATGGTTATGCACGTGTAAACATTGTTGCATTCCAACTCATCTTAGGGCCGGGGGTGAACTGGTGTGTGCGACAGGATTCCGAATAACAGGAATAAGAAAGCTCATATAAATCTTTTTTTGCGGAGATGAAGTATCAAGAACCGTTCAAACCGGGAGATGATGTTCGGCGGATTGGATTAGACTGCCGGCATCTCCCTGATATTTATTTTTGAAACTGTCATTCCGAACGCAGAGAGGAATCTGCTTAAATATTCCAAACAGTCAAAAGAGTATGTGTTACTGCATACTCCAAGTTTCTCCCCGCAGTTTGCTTTAGCGTCAATCATTCTGGCTTCAAGGTTAACTGTTGTGTCTTGCAAATGTTAAAAGTTAATTAACTCAATTTAACCGCCCGGAGCCATTCTTTAACGCCCGCTTAACCACGTTCTTTTTTTCTGCACAGTATGTTTGATTTGTGATTCGCCGACCGGAATCGCCAACCTGAAATACAACGCAATGAAAAAGAATTTTTACCTCAGCCTTTCTTTATTTTTTCTGTTCAGCATATCTGCTTTCGCAAAACTGACACCATCAGTTTCCGGAAATGTGCTTGATGCAAAAAAAAGTCCCGCAGCTTTTGTCAATGTAATCCTTATTCATTCTGCCGACAGCGCCGTGGTGAAGGCGGCTCTCAGCAATGAGGCAGGAAATTTTTTGTTTGAGAATGTGGAGCCCGGTGAATACATCGTACTCGTTTCTCAGATCGGGAATAAATATTATTCATCGGCATTCACGGTGAACGGGGGTGAAGAAAAGGTACGGGTTGCTGACATAGCGCTCCCCGACAATGCACTCACCTTATCAGAAGCAAACGTATCTGCTTATAAACCTTTCATCGAACACCGCATCGATGAGACAATCGTAAACGTGGAGAACAGCATCGTGAATGCAGGCGGTACTGCGCTTGAAGTCCTGAAACGTTCCCCGGGAGTAACCGTCGACAATGAAGGCAACATCCGGCTCTCAGGAAAACAGGGCGTGCAAGTGATGATGGATGGCAAGCCAACTTATCTGTCTGCGAAGGATTTGTATGAGATGCTCCGTAATATGGCCAGTGATCAGCTTTCGCAGATTGTGATCATGACCAATCCTTCTGCAAAATATGACGCAGCAGGAAATTCAGGCATCATCAATATCAAAATGAGGAAAAAACAAAACATAGGACTGAATGGCAGCTACCGCATCAGCTACGGACAGGGCGTGTATCCTGATTTTGGAACTGGCATCAACCTTAACTACCGCAACGAAAAAATTAATCTTTTCGGAGGATACAATTTTATGCGTGCATTTTATTTTGAACGAATTACAAATATCAGGAGGTTCAACGAAGGAAATTATTCCTCCTCATTTGAACAACGTACTTTCGATAAAGGGAGTTTCTATGCAAATGATTTCAGGGCAGGTTTAGACTACTACGCAACGAAGAAGAGCACCTTTGGTTTATTGGTGAAGGGGAACCTGTTTAACAACCATGACAATACTACGGCTAAAACACAGATCAAAAACCACAGTGAATCCCCCGATTCCGGTTATGTTACTGAGAATATCAACGACAGCAAATGGAATACCGTATCAGCAAACCTGAATTATGTTTATAAAATTGATACCCTCGGCAGCGAATTCAGTGCTGATGCCGATTACGCACAATATGAGAATGCAAGCGATTTCAGGTTTGAAACGAACCACTATTTCAATGATGGCACTCCTTCCTATACTGAACTTGCAACAGACAAACAACCTGCAAGCATCAACATTCGTTCTTTCAAAATTGACTATGTAAAACAGTTTGCCAACAAAATGAAAATTGAAGCAGGAGGCAAAACAAGTTTTGTGAAAACAGACAATGATGTGCAGTATTTCAATTATATAAATGATGCGGCAGTGATCGATACAGGAAAAACCAACCATTTCAATTACACTGAAAATATCAATGCAGTATATCTGAACTGGGCCGGAGAATTTAAAAAGTTTGGAATACAACTTGGCTTGCGTGGAGAACAAACAATCGCTGATGGCGAGCAGGCCATTCACAATACCTCATTCAAGCACAATTATTTTGACCTTTTCCCGAGCGCTTTCATCACATACTCTTTCAGTGAAAAACACCAGACCCGGATGTCGTACAGCAGGCGCGTAGACAGGCCTCAATACGGACAGCTGAATCCTTTCCGCTATTTTATTGATCCATATAATTTTTTTGAAGGCAACCCTGACCTGAATCCACAGTTTACCCATGTGTTTGAGCTGTCGCACAATTTCATGCGCATGTATTCCATTGGCGTGAATTATAGTCACACCGTTGATGCGATGACACAAATAGCAAAGCAAATTGACTCCACGCATACGACATCCCTGAGCACAGAAAACCTCAGCACCAGCGACAACTATGGAATAACGATGAGCATTCCGTTGCATCTTACTTCGTGGTGGGAGAGCAGCAATAATCTCAACCTGTACAGCAATGAATACAAAGGTATATCCTCTGTGGGTGCAGTTGATAAGCGGCTGACCACTTTTTCCTTCAATTCATACAACACTTTTGTACTTCCAGCAGGATGGAGTTTTGAACTGAGCGGCTATTACAATACTGCTGCATTGTATGGTACCACCATATCTAATCCTATTGGATGTGTTTCAGCGGGCATAGGCAAACGCTTTGGCAAAGACCGCTTCCAGATCCGGGCAAACATCAATGACATCTTCCATACTGAAGTTACAACATCAGTCATCCAATACCAGAACATTGATGTTGATTTCAAGCGTGTTTATGACAGCCAGTTTATCCGTTTGCACCTGAGTTATAACTTCGGGAAGAAGACTGTTGCGCGGGCACGGCAGCGTACAACAGGGGCGCAGGATGAACAGAACAGGATTAATACGAACAGGTAATTCGAACACCAAGCATGAATCGTGGTTGGTTGTGAAGGAATAACCGGCAAGGTTAATTCCGGTTTTACAAAAAAGTTTTTAGCCAAACATGATTTATATCATTTGCATTATTTGTAAGACCTATTACGTTTAGTGTTTCTTTTAAGAAAGCCATGGAAATATTACATGTTCCATATTCTAAAATGCCATATTCCACAGGCTTCAGTCCGTCCGCCAAAGGACGGATTCGCTTGGGCCAACAGTTCGCAGTTAGAAGAAATAGAATACAATATAGTCAGTATTCCCACTCGTACCCAAAGTGCAGCGGGATTTTTGTTTTCAAAATATTCCCCTAACCATTTTAACTCAATTCCAAAATGAAACAAGCATTAAAATTTCTGCTCTTTATTTGAGTAGCGGCCATGCCTACCCGGCAATCCAACGCACAGCAAAACACCTATCCCATTTTAAGTACAAGTATAGAAACCTGGTGCATCGCCCATTGCTTCGATTTTGATAATATTCCAATTAACAGCGATTCCACAACAACCAGTGTTGTTTTAACGCTACAGCTCTTCGAAATTACGGGGATTGCCTCCATCAGGGTGAAGCTTGGTACTATTG
>CAYHHK010000182.1:0-6326 GCA_964356415.1 uncultured Flavobacteriales bacterium | reverse complement strand
CCTTTGCGTGAAAAAATGTTTTGCTTTGAATCATGGTTATTCCAATGGTCCCACCTGTCCAAAAAATAGTAGAAAAACTTTTCCTCGAGAAAGAAGTTTCAGTTTCGGTTTTGCGGCTGGATTTAATTCATCCTTACATAAGCGGCAACAAGTGGTTCAAACTGAAGTACAATATCGAAGAATTTCTGTTGCAGAAAAAAGAATGTCTGGTAACCTTCGGCGGCGCTTATTCTAATCATATCGTCGCTACTGCAGCAGCAGGAAAAGAATTTGGAATTAAAACAATTGGCATCATTCGCGGAGACGAACTGAATGAAAACTCAAATCCTTCTCTGAAATTTGCTTCTGCATGCGGAATGAAATTATTTTTTGTTTCCCGTGAAGAATACAAACTCATGAGGGATTCCGGATCAATTATTGACCGGATATTATCTGAACTCCCTATCCCCTTTCCAGGTTTTTATTTATTGCCCGAAGGGGGCTCCAATTCACTTTCAGTCAAGGGCTGCGCAGAGACTGTCAAATTGATTCATTCCGATTTTGATTTCATCATTTGTGCTTGCGGAACCGGAGCAACACTTGCCGGCATTTCAACGGCACTGAACGAAAATCAAAAAGCGATTGGTATTTCCGTTATACAAGGAGAGAAGTTTCTCCAACGTGATATTTTAAACCTGAATGGAAATAAAAATAATTTTAAACTAATGAATGAATACAGTTTTGGCGGCTATGCAAAAACGAGCATTTCGCTGGATCTGTTTTGTGAAAATTTTTCTTCGATAAATGGGTTTAAAATTGAACCCGTGTACACAGGAAAACTATTCTATGGACTTTATGATCTCATTGAATCAGATTATTTTTCAAAGGGGGCAAAAATCACAGTAGTTCACTCAGGGGGAGTATTTGACCGGTAAACAAACTGAAACTGGATGAAGTCTAGAATAGTTTGACATAAGCAAAAACGCAATTGACTTAATGCTGCCGTAGCAACTTATTTCAATTGTGCTATTTAAGCAAGTGAAACAAGGCAACATGAAAAAGAGGATACATTTTCATATTGTTTTTTATTATCTACATTTAGCATTCTAAAAAAAATACACCATTAAACGCTGCTTTCTTTAAAGAGGCGATTTAGATAGTCTCGACTGATTCAAAATAGAATTACTTCAAACCCCGTGCTTGTTATCTATAATAAATAAACAACCGCAATAACTTATATCCGGGGAATTCTTGCGTTAAAAAAGTAAAAAAAACATCTTATTAAAATTAATTTCCGAATTCATTCAAATATTCCTAAATAAATACTACCTATGAACTCTGAAAAGGTCTAAATTTTTTTCACCGCTGCTATGAAACAGAAAAAAACAATTCCAAAAATATTCTTTGCAAAAGCATTCCCAGGTTTATTCTACTTTTTCTTATTCATCATAAGGATATCAAGTTCATCAGCTCAAACTATTTATCCTGTTTCCAGCGAAGCTGATTTGACCTTATACATGGATTATATTGATTGTTCAACATTGGCCACAGTAACCCATACTGGCCCTACACCTGCACATGGAGATATTATTCAGGTGAACGGTGATCTGAACCTAGATGTTTTAGGGGTGCCGGTGTGTTTTATTGTTCCGGAAGGAGTAATACTGGAAGGGAATTATGATTTAATGTCAGAACAAACTCCAAGCGGACTGCTCACAAGCCCGATTGGGACATTGATAAAATCAACCAAAAGAACACCATGGCTGAATAGCACCACCGGAGGATGGGGGGAAGAACATCTCCTGTATCTTTTTGCAATGGAGCCCGGCGTTGCAGGGTTTCCGACAGTGATACGAAATATAAGGCTGCAGGGTGCATCAAGTGAATGGCAGGATGACAACGACGGAGATATTGCAGAAAGTAGCCTGCCGGTGTCCGATCATTTTCATAAATTATGCGGTGGAATTGTTCTTAAAAATAATACCCCGGGAGGAATAGATAAACATTATTCCGTCTCACATTGCGAAATTTTCAGTTTCAGCCGTGCAGGAATTTTTTGCGAAGCAGGTACAAGCGATATGACAATTGATCATTGTTTCTTCCATCATGTTGGTGGCAGCCAAAATGGAAACCCTTTTAGAAGAAATGTCGGAATTGGCTATGGAAACTGGATACAAACCGTTCAGGGTGGCAAGATAACCCTCGAAAATAATATTTATGGGGAAAGCAAAGAAGCTATTGATGCCCAATCTGCCCCCGGAGAATTGAATATCAATGATTGCACGTTTAACAATTTAGGAATAAATAAACACTCAGGTGAATCGATATACAATCATCCCGGCAATGCTGACGATGGTTGCGATTTCTTTAATAGGCGTGATGAACAGTGTGTAGGTGCTAACGCTGCTTATAAAATTAACGACTGCGCAGGAGGAGATATCAGTCTTGATCACAATATTTTTCACACATCAAATGGAGCAACAAGTTTCCCATATCCTTATTTTGATCGGCTAAAACCAGAAAGCAGATCTTTCACGCAATTGGAACAACTCTCGAACAATTACACAACACTCTGCACAAATGGTACAAATTATTTTAGGCCAGGAAACAATCAATATGATTATGATGGCGTAAATCCAAATGACCTTGATGATGGCGGGTGGTCGAATATTCCTGTTGGGTTTAGCTTTACTTTTTTTAATAACGCATATTCGAATTGCCAGATTTCCACCAATGGTTACATTGCCTTTAACCGACCTGCATCTGAACTTTTTGCGCCACCTTGTACTTCCATTGCAGATATTGCTGCTCCAAACAATTATGTAGCGATGTGCTGGGCTGACCTTGACTACACGCCAACGGGTTCAGGAGCTATTCGATTCTGGACTTCAGGAACAGCTCCCTCACGAATATTTGTGGTAGAATATGAAAATGCTCTTTTTAAGCAGAACACAAACACACACGTCACCGGTCAAATTATTTTATATGAAACCGGGGGTGTAGAAATGCGCATTTTATCCATGGATAATACCTCAAATGCAGCACCAAAAGTGATGGGTACGGAAAATGAAACTGGGTCTTATGGCCAAACACTTTTAACATTTAATCAAAATGGCTGGTCTTCACTCACATTTCCCGCAACCTGGTATTTTTCACCTGCGAAAGTTTATGATGTTTCCATAACCAACAACACGTATACTATTCCCCATGATGAACCGGAAGTTGCAGGAGAATGTTCCCCTGCCGATGGTGATCCAAATAACCCAATGCATGGGTACGCAACCATTGCAGACAATTATATTGAAGATTGCCCTTGGGAGAATGATGCAAACATCACCACTTCCGGAAATTCATTTAGCTATCGTCCGGGAACTGCGGTAAGCAATACATCAAGTCCACAGCCGCCGGAAGTGATTCTTGACCTAAAAGACCCAAATGGGAACTCACTCCCTGAAACAGCCAATTTTTCGGTTACTCCATATCATTCAAGAGTGCAATACCTGGATCCTGCCACCATGGGAACGGACATACAGATTTCAACAAAACCCGGTGCATTTGGAAGTGACAACCTGGCTTACATAATCCGCACGAATCCTGACAATGCCAATAGTGCAACCGGTGTAGACATTAAGCATATTGCGAATAACTATTTTAATGACGACGTAAAAACTACAACTCCGGCTACAGGAGAGGTTTTAACACCCTTCTCATCTGCCTATCAGGATCAGAATGCAAATCCGCTTTACGGTTTATTTGGAATTGACGTGCTTGCTGTGGATCCGACTGCAGGCAATAATGACCAGAATTATTATGCATCGCGGTGGCAGCATATTCCATTGATTGTAACACCACCGGCATCTGAAGAACAACATCTTATTTTTAACATCAAAGACAGCTATCATGAGTTTCATAATTTCACCGTATGTAATTGTACGCAGGCAACTCCGACACATGTTGTGAAAGAAGTGCGGTTAAACTATGATGCAAATTTTCCAGCTATTAAAAATGTTATCTGGAGCGAAGACATTGCCGAAGGCGGGGATGGATGGGAACGGGTGGATATCCCTCTAACAGGCAATTTTATGTATAACGGCGGCCCGATACTGGCTGCATTGAGAACTGATGGCAGACCGAACGTAATCTCCTTTGATATTGCCATTGAAGACGGTGAAAACGTAAGCGTACTTGACGTGAAAGGAGTGAGTGTTTGGGTTGATGATATTTACATCAAAAAAAATGGCAGCACAAACGGGGAAAACCTGATCGTTGATGGGGACGTTGAATCCTGCAACGATATAGGACATACCGATGGCTGCTCCTGGTATATTCCGACAACCAAATTTGAATTATATTCCTGCACGGAAAGTTCACCGCCTCTTTCTGGCAACGCGACAGAAGAACGTTTTTATCCTGTCATTACTTCCCCGGTTTATCCAAACTCAGCCACATCCACAAATAAATATTATGCATGGGCCGGTACCAGTACAAGAGAAAAGAAATCCGGCGAACATGCGCTGGCAATGACTTTAGACCGAATACCGGATATGTGCGATGGAAATTCTGTGGCATTTTATCATGACCAGGTTGGCGTAAATGATGGCAGTCCTTTAACATGGGTCGCTACAAATATTGATTTCACTGATTTGCTCAGTTGCCAGGATTATGATCCGGGTTCAACGAACCTTTTGGGCTTTTTAGATTTTCCGGAAAACGGAGGCAATGCAACACCGGGTACTTACTGTAACGAAAGGTATTACCTGGATCACAATATTACTGTTGCTCAAAACACAACAGTAAAGTTGAATGGCTGTAAAATTGCGATTGCACCCGGGGTTTCCATAACAGTTCAGAATGGCGCCACCCTTGAATTGGGATTGTTCAATGATGCTACCTGCAGTTGCGGAACTTGCAGCACTGTTGTAACGCATTTATTTGCCTGCTCTCATATGTGGCAGGGAATTACTTTAGAAAGCGGGGCTAACTTTGCCGTTAGCGGCAGTGCGGCAAATGCACCGGCTTTATACTCCCGAATTGAAGATGCCGTAAATGCCATTTCCTGCGACCAGCAAAATGGAAATAATCCGCCAAAAATTTATTTCCGGTACGTTTCCTTCGATCAGAACTATATTGATATTGCCCTTAAGAACGGGAACTTTCCGTTTGGAACAAATGCCGGTCATACGTTTATCGCCGCTGTAGATTTTAATTGCACCAATGGTTTCATCAGCAGGCATACTTCAGCCGGAGATGATTATTTTGGTACGCCTGCATTTGCACATATCATGCTCGATAATGTATCCGCAACAAATAATATTATTCAGATCGGGGAATCATTCAACAGTGCATACCTGAACCGCTTTTCCAATTCCCGGTATGGTATTTATTCAATAAACAGTTCCCTGAAAGTACTCAATGCCGAATGCAAAGGATTGTCCGCAGACGGAGCCGGTATCTATGCCGAAAGCGATGACGACCACAACCACGCCAATATACTTCAGGTTATAGAAGACAACAGCAGAAAAAACAAGTTTTCCAACTGGCCGGTGGCAATCAATACCGTTGGCATGGGTGTAACAGAAGTGAATGGAAATACGCTGGAAAATAATATGATGGGTCTGGTTTCTTACCGGGGATATAAAACAGTTATTGAAAACAACACCATCAACACCTTCCACACCGGCATTGCCATTTACGATGCCGCTGATGTAGCGATGGAAACAATAGACCTACCCGTAATCAATACCGTAACAGGAAACACATTTAACGAAGGGCTGCCTTATGATGCAAACAACTACGGCAGGGATGCCATAGACATTGAAAACTCCGTATTCAGCAGCATCAACCTCACTGTGCAGAACAACAAAGCATACAATACAGTAAATGGAATACACCTGCGCGGCATCAGCGGCGGTATGGTGAACAGTACCGATGGCACAATAGAAAATGGAAACATGGTGCGTTACTCCTTACCTCCTACCGATATTCCAAACAACTACCAGCACGGCATCTGGCTCGACAACTGCGGGAAAGTAAACATCGCAAACAATGCCGTTGAATGGGTGGATGCAAACAGCAGCGCACCCGATGGCTCCATGCTTGAAAACATGAAAGGGATTTGTTTGGAGGCGAGCATCAGCTGCGATATAACAGAGAATGTTGTTGCTAATATAGAGGCAGGAATTAATGTGAAAGAAGATTGCAGCGGCAGTAATTTGTTTTGTAATACAATGGCAGGGTGCTGGCATGGGGTTTATTTTGATCCGAATGGAATAAGCAATAAACTCACTGATCAGGGTGATATTCAGGGACAGGAAGCATGGAAAAATAAATGGGTTGGGAATGTGGAT
>CAYHHK010000181.1:0-6379 GCA_964356415.1 uncultured Flavobacteriales bacterium | reverse complement strand
ATCAGGATAGTTTAGACGAAGCACCGAAATGCATTCTCCCTGCATATTATATATCGAAATTTCTTCAGTCCGAAGGACTTCTTGTGATGCCGTTTTACTTGTGACTTGTGCCTTGTGAATTGTGAATTTGCTATTCACCGGATTCGGGTACAAATGTACTCCCTCTCCTTCGGAGAGGGCAGGTGTGAGGCCTGCTATTACATCAAAAATAACCGCTTCCACTTCGCAACCATTTGCATCAGTGCATACTACATTGAAATTGCCACCGAATTGTGCTACATAGAAATAGTCGGTTGCACCCGGGATCAATATACCATCATGGTACCACTGGTAACTAACAGCTCCCTGAATGGCCGTAAGTGTATCTCCGTTTTGCGTGATTCCCTGTGCAGCTGGAAAAGGATATACCGTAATGCAGTTTGAAATAACAAGCGTGTCAACCAGATTTCCGTTTGTGGCTATTAAAGTAACATCATAAGTTCCCGGTGTGTTGTAGCAGATGATTGAAGGATTTACGTCTGTACTTACGGACGGATTTGCGCCCGGGAAGAACCATTGATATGAAGCGGCATTGACTGAAGAGTTTGTGAAATCAGTACAGGTTCCCGGACAAATTGTTGGATCAACTGTAAGAAAGGAAGCATTGATGGAACAGGGATTGAATGTGACATTGATCGTATCAAATGCCGTGCAGCCGGCTGCTGAGATTTGGAGCCAGTAAGTTGCAGTTGTGTCAACGAGAATTACTGCAGTAGTTGCCCCGGTTGACCAGAGATAAGAGGTTGCTGAAATTCCTGCACCAAGTAACAGATGATCACCAAGACACAATGTTGTATCGTTTCCTAAACTAATCGTTGAAGAGGTAAAGCCGCAGTTTCCCGGAGGTGTAAGCAGCAGGGTAATCATGTTTTGCATCAGATCCATCGAAGTCATTTGAATGATCCAGTCCTGGTCTGAGGTGGTCATCAATCTTCCTATGCCTGTTGCCGGCGGACAAAATGTAAATCCGAAATACTGTCCGCCATATTCAAGGAATGAATCGAAGTTGTTGCATACTGTTGCATTGCAACCATACCAATAATAGGTGAGCGGTGGAATTGGAATTGGCGTTGTGGCGAGTACGCCTAACACATTCATAGGTGCAAGCACGCCTGCTACGGTTCCTGTCCAGGAGAAACTCCCGCCTAGGGAATTTACAATAGTTTCATATGCCTGATTGCCGATGAATGAAAGGTCATATTCAGATTGCAGGTAAACATTTTTTCCTGTTTGCATAAACTGGATGATGATTGCTATACGCGCCGGTGTGAGATTGATCGGATATGCTGAAGTAATCAGCACATCTGTTGTTGCGAAGAATGCTGTATTGTCAAGAATTGTTTCCGGTTCAATGGTTGCATTATGGCCCATGCCTGTAGCTACATTTTGCCATACAACATCTGAAGGATAGCCGCCTGAGATGATTGTAATGTTTGAAGCGAAAAGCTTTGCTGAAATAAAAATAAAAACCAGGAAAATGTTAAGTTGTTTCATAAATAAAATACTGAAATACGTAAGCCGAAAGCTAATTTCCGAAAGTAAAAAATATTTTTGGATTTTGGCAATCTTTTTGTGATTCCCTATTTTATTCTCAGTTTTTTTTATAACTCATTTTCACTATGTTTGACGGCTAAATTAAATTAACTATTTATGAAAAAAAGTTTACTCTTTCTGTCTTTATTTTTATTTGCGGCAGCCGCATTTGCAACAAACCCTGTTTTAGTGGGAAATACCGAATACGGTGGCTTGGTGGATGGTGGTAACATCATGAAAATAAGAGCCGATGGCTCCGGATTTACAAATGAATATGCATTCCACACTGTTGGTTCACCAACATCAGATCTTCTGAAGTTTGCCGATAATAAATTTTACGGAATGACTTTCGGAGGCGGAACAAACAATGGCGGAACAATATTTACATACAATCCCAATACCGGCACTTTTAATACTATTTACAATTTTTCTCCGTCAACAGGTGTGCTTCCCGGCAAAAAGCTAATGTTGGGATCAAATGGAAAACTGTATGGATGCACTGAATATGGAGGAAATAATAACAAAGGAGTACTTTTTGAAATTACTACAGATGGCGCTAATTACTCCGTTCTACATCATTTCGCAGCAGATGGCTCGGAAGGAATTCCATCCGGCTCTTTAGTACAGTCTGCGAATGGCAAACTTTGGGGTACTACGCGAAATGGAGGTACGAACGGTTCAGGTACTATTTTCAATTACGACTTTGCGACTGACAATTATTCTTTGGCTTACAGCTTTGGTTCTTCAACCGGAACACAACCTTCAAAAACATTGGCTGTAGGTGGTAGCGGAGTTGATGAACGGTTGTATGGAGTAACTAAATTTGGAGGATCGAATGGAGCAGGAGTAATTTTTAGTTTTGAGCCATTAACATCTTCTAACTATAGCGTGATTCACAATTTTGATCTTGGTCCTGATGGCGGGTATCCTGAGGGTTCAATTATTTATTCAAATGATGGTTCTCCCCGATTATTTGGTATGACAACATCAGGCGGGTCATATAATTTTGGAACAATCTTTCAGCAAGATTTGTTTGGACCAAACTACTTTGGAAATATTTTTACCTTCGGTGCTCAAGATGAACAAGCGATAGGCGATCTTTTTGCGCCTAATCCTGCTGCACTTTCTTTTTACGGCACCACAACTAATGGAGGCGGTTCAGGGAATGGAATCATTTTTAAATTAGAGTATAATGGAGGTTGGATTTTTTCTGTAGTTTATGAAATGCAGGATGCTGTAAGTGGGTTTCATCCACGTGGATCACTTATTGGCTCAACCAACGGCAAACTTTATGGGATCAATCGTGGGGGCAATACTAGCAGTGGAGTTCTTTTTGAGTTTGATCCTGCAGGTGCCGGCACTTATGTAAAGAAAAAGGATTTCGATCCTTCAAACGGAACTTATCCGGGAACCGGAATGGTACAGGCGCCTAATGGTCGTCTCTATGGAACTACTTCAATGGGTGGAGCATATGGATTAGGCGTTTTATACAAGTATGATCCGTTCTATCACCTTTATACCGTTTTGCATGACTTTAATGGAACTGACGGTAAGGGAGCTTACAATGTACCCATTGCTGCATCGAATGGAAAAATTTATGGGACAACTTCCGCAGGTGGAGATTACGATCTTGGCGTAATTTATAGTTATGATATGAATGGCGGTAACTTTGCAGTAGAGCATAGCTTTAACGATACTGCCGGTCGTGACGCTTGGGATCTTATGCAGGCATCCAATGGTAAAATATATGGAACTACTGTCGGTGGTGGATCAGGTGCCAATCACTCCGGTGTTTTATTTCGTTTTGATCCTTCTAATGGCAGTTACATTGTTTTATGGGAATTTGTTAGTGCTACCGGAGTTTTCCCATATTCAAAGCTGATAGAGAAAAGCCCGAATCTTTTATACGGTACCACCGGCTTTGGTGGTGTTTCTGACATAGGTCTGATTTTTAGTTACAATATTTCAACTGATGATTATACAGTTGTAAAGGATTTTGCAGGCACAGCTGCCGGTGCTGCTCCTACTGGTCCATTGGCGTTATTGCCTAATGGAGATATTTATGGAACTACATACTTTAGCGATGCAGGTAATATCGGTAACGGAAAAATATTCAAGTATGTTTCTTCAACAAATAATTTAACATTGGTTCATGAGTTTAATGGTAATGAAGATGGTTTAAATCCTTTTATGGGAGGATTGTTGAAAGGAAGTGATGGTATCTTGTATGGTTCAGCGTATGGCGGAACAAATGGCAATGGTGTAGTTTTTAGTCTTAACCCTGCCTCATCTGCCTTTTCGACTCTTATCAGTTTTGATGGTCTCAATGGTAGTTCAATTGGAAGGATAATGGAATTGGACACCATCTTTTCAGGTGTTTCAGAATTACAAGCTGATAGTCGTGATCTCTTGGTTTATCCCAATCCTGGACAACAGGATTTCATTGTTCAGTTGGCTGTAGAAATGAAAAATGCACATCTGGAAATTGTAAATTCACTGGGAGAAATTATTTACACTGAGGAGATTTCAAATTCTCCTGGTGGCTACACCGGAAAAATTCATCTTGATGTAACTGCAGGAATTTATGTAGTTCGTGTTATTAATGCAGAAAAGCAATTGACAAAACGGATTTCGATTCAGTAGTAATATTTTGAATGAATAGCAAATAATTAAGGCGGCCCGTGGTTATTCGCGGGCTGCTTTTTTTTCAAATATTTTTCACCTCCCCGCGTTTTTCTTTAAACTATCTTTGCGGCATGAAAAGAATATTTTTCATTGTGTCTTTCCTGTTGCTTTCGGTTTTAGGCCGTGCAGCTCAAATCCTCATCCCCATGGATGAAACCCAGAAAGAGCATCTTAAAGCTTACGGTGTAGCTTATTATGTATTGCAGAACAATGTTGATGTGAAGTGGCTCCTCAATTACAGGGGCGGAAGTTTCATCATTCAGGATATACCAAACTTTGAGAAAGAGTGTACAATTAGGGGTGTTACCTTTCAGGTGATTGCTGACGGACAAGCAGATGCCATCTATGCTGAAATCGCGAATCCTGAAGTAAATATGGATGTAGTTAAGCTTGAGAAGGCCCCAAAGGTAGCGGTCTATTCTCCTATCAAAAAACTGCCAAAGCTACCCTGGGACGACGCTGTTATTCTTGCATTAAACTACGCGGAGATCCCTTATGATACCATATATGATGAGGAGGTTATTCAGGGCGTTTTGCCTAGATATGATTGGCTTCATTTACACCATGAAGATTTTACAGGACAATACGGTCGCTTTTATGCCGGCTTTAACAATGCCACCTGGTACCAGCAAAATCAGCGGGAACAGGAATCAATGGCTGCACAATTGGGATATAGCAAAGTAAGTCAGATGAAACTGGCTGTTGCACTGAAGATCCGTGATTTTACAGCCGGTGGCGGATTTCTTTTCGCCATGTGTTCTGCTACCGATAGCTACGATATTGCGCTTGCAGCTGAAGGGGTGGATATTTGTGAATCAATTTTTGATGGCGATCACGCTGATCAGAATCAGAATACAAAACTTGACTATTCAAAAGAACTGGCATTCAGAAATTACAAACTCATTACCAATCCGATGATCTATGAGTTTTCTGAAATTGACAATACGCAGGACAGAAAAGTTCCGCGTACGGAAGACTACTTCACCTTGTTTGACTTTTCTGCGAAGTGGGATGTCGTGCCTACAATGCTTTGCCAAAATCATGAGAAGGTGATCAAAGGATTCATGGGACAAACGACTTCTTTTAAGAAACAATTCTTAAAACCTGAGGTGCTTGTAATGGGTGAAACCAAATCAGCAGGTGAAGTGCGCTATATTCATGGAGAATTCGGTAAAGGAACCTGGACTTTTTATGGCGGCCATGATCCGGAAGATTACCAGCATCAGGTTTATGATCCTCCAACCGATCTTTCATTGCATCCCGGCTCTCCCGGCTACCGGCTCATCCTGAACAATATTTTATTCCCCGCTGCCAAGAAGAAAAAACAGAAGACGTAATTTATTCAAGATAAATCCTCGCAGCTTCTTTGTTTAGATGCTTTTGATTTTATTAAATCTGCGTCCCGATAGCTATCGGGACTGTGGCTATTTTTTTTGGTAAGGGTACTATGCAACTTACTATGGGGGGCATTCATTCGAAAATTATTTTTTGCATCCTGGACCCGTGGCAATTCGTAATTGGTAAATTCGTATTAATTCGTATTTAGTAACCACTATATCCATCCATTCAGCCAATAATACCCCATCGCTGTAAACTCGCGAATACAAGTAACCTCCAGCTTCAAATAATTCCAGAAGTTATAACGAAGAGCAAGATTCCCGGAAACATCAGGAGAATATATTTTTCCTCCGGACTTTTCAAAATTATAACTGAGGTCTGCGAACATCGGATTTTCAAAAGCTGATTGTCCGCCAACACTTTCAAATCCTGCCTTTCTGAAAGTTTTTACCGTTCGAAGCATGCTGTCAGCTGAGGTAACTACAAGCACATGTTGATTGAGTAAACGGAGGTAATCTTTCGAAATATTCGCTGCCTGGTCGTGCGTATTTGTGCCTTCTTTTTCAATTTCAATTTTCGCCGAATCCACTCCGCGTAATATCAGTTCATCACGCATGTCAGCAATTACGCTTTCATCAATCGGATGAACGATCATCACTTTTGATTGCGGATATTTTTTGGAAAGTTCACTGACATAATAAAGTCTTATAAGATTTGATTCACTCGGCATACCACTGCCACCAAGAAAAATAATTTCATCAGGATAAAATTTGTAAGTGCTTTG
>CAYHHK010000180.1:0-6412 GCA_964356415.1 uncultured Flavobacteriales bacterium | reverse complement strand
AAGCTCTACTCTTTCACAATTCTCCCTCTGAAAACATTTTCTTTTTCATCGGTGAGAGTGTAGAAATAAACACCCGGAGAAAACTTTGTGAGATTTATTTCCGAAAAATTGTTGGTGCAAGAAATAACAATACGGCCTGCATTGTCTGTGATGATGACTTGCTCCAGGTTTTTATCAGTAGAACTAACTTTGAAGATGCCGGTTGATGTTTGATAAAGGTAAACATTGTTTTTATTAACTAAACTATTTTGAACTGATGATGCAGGCAATACATAACAAATATTAATAAACGTGAAATCTCCGTTGGTAGGACACTGACCTCCTGTACTTGCAATTACATAATTACACGGATAGGTTTGATTTGCAATTTGGGGTGTACCTACTCTTTTAACTACTCCACCAGAAACAGTATTGGATGGACTGTATAATACAATTCCGTTATTTATTATGACTGAATGTATTCCTGAATAATAGGTTACCCCGTTGGCAACTACTGAATCGCTGGCTGGAACGCTGAATTGAAAAACATGATCGATCCCCGTTACAGTACTTGGTGGCAAATAAAATAACATGATTGGATCAGGATAGCATGTGCCACCACCTCCAAAATAGGATATCGTGTCATCAACAAAAACCCCGACTGTGTATTGGGCTCTTATTGATATAACCGACATTGAAAATAAAACTACACTCAAAATTGCAACTTTGATTTTCATTTTCTTAGGGCTTAGAAAAATTGGCAACTATAAAGAAGTGAGAAAAATTCAAAAATCAAAAAATATGCTTCTCCGCATGGTAGCTCGACCGCACCAACGGGCCGCTTTCCACATATCGGAATCCCATTTCCAATCCTACTGTTTTGTATTCTGCAAAAGTTTCCGGCGTGATGAATTCGGCAACGGGTAAATGTTCTTTGGTAGGTTGAAGGTATTGACCGAGTGTGAGGATGTTTACACCATTGGCACGAAGGTCATGCATGGATTCAAGCACTTCCTCCTTCGTTTCTCCAAGGCCAAGCATCATTCCGGATTTAACACGTTGCAGGCTTATACTTGCGCGTTTTAATACTTCCAGACTGCGATCGTACTTGGCTTGTACGCGCACCTGTTTTGTCAATCGCCTCACGGTTTCAAGATTATGAGAAAGAACATCCGGTTTTTCATCGAGAAGGAGTTGCAGATTTTCCCATTTGCCGGCAAAATCGCCAATCAGTGTTTCCATTGTTGTTCCCGGACTCAGTTCACGGATCTTTCTGATGGTTTGCACCCAAATTTCAGCACCACCGTCTTCAAGATCATCACGGTCAACGCAGGTAATTACTCCGTGTTTAATCCCCATTGTCTCAATGCTCTTCGCAACACGAAGTGGTTCAAAAGGATCAACCGCTTCCGGTCTTCCGGTTGCAACTGAACAAAATCCGCATGACCTGGTACAAATATTTCCCAATATCATAAAAGTTGCAGTCCCTGCTCCCCAACACTCGCCCATATTAGGGCAATTGCCGCTTTGGCAAATTGTATGGAGTTTATGATCGTCAACAAGATTGCGGACACGGGTATAATTCTCCCCGGTTGGGAGTTTCACTTTTAGCCAGGATGGTTTTTTATTTTGTGCTTGCGTTTCCAATTAATGGGATCAATAAATTTTCATAATTTTAATAGAAAGACAGTTATAGTTGTTTTTTTTGCATTACAAAGAAAAAATAAGGTAATAAGGTTGATATAATAGCAGGTAATTCTTATACTAAGGTTTAAAGCCCCATGGCAGGTATTGGTTTTATGTTTCCACAAGGTGATATAAGATATTGTACTTGTGACTTGTGTCTTTAAAATAACCCCATCAGAAATTAATTCTTCTTTCCACCCCACAACAGCGACACAAAAAGATTAACATAGTAGGGATTGTTTTTTGTGTATGCCATGATTGGAATTGTTTTCAGGAAGCCGTCAGCCACAACACCTGTTTCGATAATTGCTACCTTCTGATGAATGGTAGAATATTCGAAGCTCAAAGAGAATTTTCCATAGGCGCCGGGATAAAGTGTCAGCTGATCAAATCCCTGAAAATAGCCACCGGGACCATAAAAATCTGAAACACTTTGCTGATGCTCATCCAATGGATCATATCTTTTTGTAGAAACGGTTTTTATATTCGGGTCTTTTGTATCAACAAGTACGTCATTGTAGACAGGCTTCGTAATTCCGAGAGATGCTCCGGCGAAAAGATTATACCGCACTTCAACACCGCTTTTTTCTGCTTTACCAAAGAGTACTTTCTGCATTCCATAACCAACCCTGAGCAGATAGACATAATTTAATTTGCCGTAAAAAAAAGGCTTTGCATCGCCTGATGTTTGCTCATTCACAACCTTGGTTTGTTTTGGATGGCGCATGCTTACGAACTCGGCTTCAATAACACGCTTTCGCCATACAGAAACATGTCTTGCATTGCGGTAGAGAATGCCAAAGCCACCGCTGTGTGCAGTGAGTCCAAAGCAATTTTCCTTTCGGAATAAAATGGTAACATCGTTTGCAACGGCTGCAGAATCCTGAGCATTTGCAACAAGGTAACCGGCAAAAAGAATAAGAAAAAGAGAAAACCGTTTCATTTAATAAGCACAAAAGTATGTAAATACTAAATACCCGCCTATTGCGGATAAGGTTGATAGGTGTAAAAGAACAAATTTCAATGCCTTTAAAATTGAAAAAGGCATTCGGAACGGTTTTGTGCAACATCACCGACAAATAGCATTTAACTTTTTTCTACTTTCGCATTCCTTTTAAAACTTCTGCAAATGCTTCGAAATACCTTCGCCAGCCGACATATCGGAATCTCTGAGGATGATCTTACTCTGATGCTGAAAGAAACAGGCGCACCATCACTTGACCAGTTAATTGACGAAACGGTTCCTTCTTCCATCCGTCTTAAAAACAAGCTCGCACTTCCTGAAGCTCAGGGGGAATATGAGTTTCTGAAAGAACTACAATATACTGCGTCAAAAAACAAAGTCTTCAAAAACTATATAGGTCTTGGCTATTATGAGTCAATTATTCCCGGTGTTATTCAGCGGAATATTCTGGAGAATCCGGGCTGGTATACTGCTTATACTCCATATCAGGCGGAGATTTCTCAAGGCAGACTGGAGGCATTATTGAATTACCAGACAATGGTGATTGACCTTACAGGAATGCAGATTGCAAATGCATCACTGTTGGATGAGGCCACAGCAGCGGCTGAAGCGATGCATGTATTCTTTGCTTCACGCAGCCGTGAACAGGAACAACGGGGCGCCAACAAATTATTTGTGAGTGATGAATGTTTTCCGCAAACCATTGATGTGCTCACTACCCGTTCTGCTCCACTGGGAATCGAACTCGTTATCGGAGATTATAAAAATGTAAAACTTGGAGAATCATTTTTCGGTGCCATCATTCAGTATCCTGGTGCCAATGGTCAGGTGCATGATTACAGAAAATTCACTGAAGAATCACATTCTCTTGGGATCCAGGTTGCAGTAGCAAGTGACCTGATGGCCCTTGTAATGCTTACCCCTCCGGGTGAATGGGGTGCAGACATTGTTTTTGGAAATTCACAGCGTTTTGGTGTACCACTCGGTTATGGTGGTCCACATGCAGCATTTTTTGCTGCTAAGGAAACTTACAAACGTGAAATGCCGGGACGCATCATCGGTGTGAGTGTTGACGTTCATGGAAACCGTGCGTTGCGCATGGCATTACAAACCCGTGAACAGCACATCCGTCGCGACAAAGCCACTTCCAATATATGCACAGCACAGGTTCTTCTTGCTGTAATGGCAGGCATGTATGGTGTTTATCACGGTCCGAAAGGAATATTGAACATAGCACAAACCATTCACGGCAATGCAAGATGGATTGAATCAGCACTTTCACGACTTGGGTACCGACAGTTGAACAAAGTTTATTTTGACACACTGCATATTGAACTTAGCGATGCCAGAAAGATCATCCGTGCAGCAGCTGACAATCAGATAAACCTTCGTTTGGTTGGTAACAACAGCGTAGCCATCAGTATTGACGAAGCAGCAGATGAAAATGACCTGTTCATGCTGGTGAATTTATTTGCCGTTGAGTCAAAAAAGAAGTTTTCAAAAGAAGAATTTTTAAAGTTAAAACCTGCAGTGCAGGAAGTTGTTGCCGGATCAATCAGAAGGACCACAGACATACTTACGCATCCTATCTTCAGTATGCATCACAGTGAAACGGAAATGCTCAGGTATATCACATCTCTGGAGAACAAGGACCTTTCACTTAACTTTTCCATGATACCTCTGGGCAGTTGTACCATGAAGCTAAATGCAACCAGTGAAATGGTTCCGCTCAGCTGGAGTCACTGGAGTAATATTCATCCTTTCGCTCCTGTTGAGCAGGCAGAAGGTTATGCAACAATTATAAAAGAGCTTGAAAATTATCTATCGGTTATCACTGGTTTTGCCGCGACTTCATTGCAACCAAACTCAGGTGCACAGGGGGAATATGCCGGGCTAATGGTCATTCGTGAATATCACCTGAGCCGTGGAGACAAACACCGTAATGTTGTGCTGATACCACAAAGTGCACATGGAACTAATCCTGCCAGTGCAGTGATGGCAGGCATGAAGGTAGTGGTTACGAAAACTGATGAGCTAGGCAATATTGACATTGCAGACCTTCAAACAAAAGCAGAAAAATACAAAGCAGATCTGTCATGCTTAATGGTTACCTATCCATCGACACACGGGGTTTTTGAAGAGGGCATTTCAGAAGTCACCAAAATAATACATGATTGCGGGGGGCAGGTATATATGGACGGTGCCAACATGAATGCACAGGTAGGATTGACGAATCCTGCAAGCATCGGAGCCGACGTATGTCACCTGAATCTTCATAAGACCTTTGCAATTCCGCATGGCGGAGGCGGACCCGGAATGGGACCAATTTGTGTTGCAGCCCACCTTACACCATTTCTTCCAACACATCCATTAGTAAAAACAGGCGGAGAAAAAGGGACTCATTCAGTAAGTGCAGCTCCATGGGGAAGCGCGAGCATTCTTCTGATCAGTTATGCATATATCAAGATGCTAGGTGCAGATGGAGTCACAGATTCAACAAAATATGCAATTCTGAATGCAAACTATATTAAATCGAGACTTGAAGACCATTATCCTGTTTTGTATCAGGGGACAAAAGGCCGCTGCGCACATGAAATGATTTTGGATTGCCGTCCATTCAAGCTTGCAGCCGGTGTGGAAGTTGAGGACATTGCAAAACGATTGATGGATTATGGGTTCCATGCGCCAACCATGTCATTTCCGGTTCCCGGAACGATCATGATAGAACCAACAGAAAGTGAATCGAAAGCAGAACTTGACCGTTTTTGTGATGCCATGCTATCTATTCGTGAAGAAATCTCGGAAATCGAAAAAGGACTTTCCGATAAAAAGGACAATGTTCTCAAAAATGCTCCTCACACCCTGCATGAAATAACCAAAGACGAGTGGATTCATTCATACCCTCGCTCCAAAGCTGCCTTTGCACTTCCGTATATCAGGGAGAAGAAATTCTGGGCTACAGTGGGACGGGTGGATAATGCATATGGTGACAGGAACTTAGTATGCGCCTGTCCTCCGCTTGAACAATATTCGGAAACACTTGCCAGTTAAAGGTATAACGAATTATCGGAGGGTTAATTTCATTTTGCACCATCATTTTAAAATTATACATTTGGAACCCTTAATACAAACTCTTTAACCTATGAAAAAAATCACTACTCAAATTTTTGTGTGTTTGCTGTTCATCACCTCTTCGATAGCAGCAAATTCTTCCTTAAAGAAATTGAATCGAACGTCAAGACATGGAAATCCAAATTCAATTCTTACTGTTCCGTTTTATTCTGAAGATTTCGCCGCCGGTCTGCCGGGAACATGGCAAAATATTGACAATGGATCCCCTGCAAATATTCTATGGCGGTATACAACTACAGGCGCGATGAATGGATTTCCATTTGGAAATTTCCTTAGCTCCGTTGGAACAACAGCAGGCAATGGCTACATGATCTTTGACAGCGATTCAGCTGCAGCATCAGGAGGCGAGGATGCTTCAATTATTACCGGCGCCATTGATTGTTCCGGAAAAGCAAACGTGCATCTTACTTTTAATGAATATTTTGCTCAGTTCAATGTAAGTCAGGGTATTGTTTGGGTAAGCAATGATGGCTCCACATGGACCGATATACATCATGCAGAGGCCGGACTTGGCACTGACCAGACTACCTCCAATCCATTTGCGCAGGATATTGATATTACTTCGTATGCTGCAGGTCAGGCTACAGTTTACATTCAGTTCGAATGGATCGGAGAGTTTGAATACTTCTGGATGGTAGATGATGTTGCGCT
>CAYHHK010000179.1:0-6429 GCA_964356415.1 uncultured Flavobacteriales bacterium | reverse complement strand
CAGGAGCTCAGGGCCCTGCCGGTAACGATGGTGCTACAGGAGCAACAGGTCCTCAAGGTCCTGCAGGTAGTATAACTGCTCTTACACCAATTGGCGCAAGCCCGAATGCAAATGGTGCAACATTAACAGGTACTATTTTAAATTTGCAGCCTGCAGATGGTAGCAATGGGGGTGTAGTTTCTACAACAACTCAGACATTCAATGGAAATAAGACTATTACCGGAACTCTGGATGTAACAGGAAAAGTTTCAGCTGCAGGTAATCTAAATGCGAATAATGGAGTCATTAATGGTCCTGGAATTGATGGAGGATCAAATGGACTTTTAAAGATTCATAGCCAGACAGATGTTAGAGTATTGTTGGATAATGATGCGAATGGGTCTCAGCAATTTACAGTAACTGCCAATGGTAACGCTACTCCTGTATTTACAGTTACAGAAGGTGGAAATGTTACAGCTACTGCTAATGTTACTTCAGCTACCACAAATGTTACAGGTTTATCCACCGCAGGTATTGTTACTAACACCGCTGCAGGTTTACTTGGTACTGTCGCTGCTGTTCCGGTTGCCAATGGCGGTACAGGTGCGACAACGCTTACGGGATCTTTAAAAGGAAACGGTATAGGCGCAATTACAGCCCAAACCGGAACAGCAAATTATGTTACCAAATGGAATGACGCTTCGGGTTCTATTGTTAATAGTTTGATTCAGGATAACAGTACAGGAATAGGAATTGGAGTCTCTCCTATTTCACAATATTTGGCCTATGCTTATCGAACGCAGCCAACCGCTACCGGTGATGGTCAAGCAATTATTTATGGTTTTAGGACCCGCGATTCTCAAAATGATGGAACTGGTTATATTGCTGGATCAAGTAACAACGCTATTGTCGGTTATAATTATTGGGGTGATCTATATACTTTCGGTGTTTTTGGTCACAGCGATGGCGACTTTAACCGCACAGGCGGTGTTATTGGTGAAACCGGGGGGGCTTGGGCGTCTCTTGGTTATAAAAATAGTGCATCCACTTTTTATGGAGTTTATAGTAATTCGGCTACCGGAGGTGGAACAGGATTTTCTTCAAATCAAAATAGCACCGGTATCGGTGGTGGTTTTATTGGAGGTATCATCGGTTCATGGTCGCATGGCCAAGTAATGGGTCAGGTGAACAGCGGTGAGTTATTTGCATCATACAATGTAGGTAATGAATACACAAGCGGTTACTCTGCCGATTTAGTAAACACTGGCTCTAAACGCGTTGCTGCTTATTCAATCACATCTCCTGAATTGAAAGTGTATGACAACGGTTCTGCTCAGTTAAACGGCACTTCTGTTTTTGTTCCTTTCAATCAATCGTATTCAGGAATGCTGAGTGGAACACCTGATGTAACAGTTAGTCCTGTTGGTTCTCCGGCTCAACTTTATATTCAGAGTATCGAGCGCAATGGATTTACAGTTGCTGTTGCAGGCGGAAGTACCAATGTTAGATTCAGTTGGATTGCTGTTGGCAAGCGTGTGGATTCAGAAAGCGTTACTGCATTGCCTGAAGAGGTTACCAACAATAACTTCGATCAGCAAATGAATGATGTAATGTTCAACGAAAACAATAAGGAGCAGTCAGGAAAACCAATCTGGTGGGATGGTTCTAAAATCAGGTTTGATCAGGCGCCTCAGTTGATTATTAAAAAGAGCAAAGTAGGGCAGCCGAAAAACTAATATTGGTTTAAAACTATTGATCTTAAATCTTCAGAGATAGTAAAGTGTCATAAACCTGAAATGAAAATCCGGATCACTGCATTTCTTTTCATCACCGTTTGCCTGAGTTCTCCTGCACAGGATTTCAAGAAGCATATTGTATTTCTTGCTTCTGAATATTTGCACGGGCGTGCTTCTGCAACTGTTGATGAGAAGATGAGTGCTGAGTATATTCATAATGAATTGATCTCAGCGGGATGTGCTTCGGTTTCATTTCAGCAATTTCCTTTCGGAAACAGTTCTGCAACGAATGTCATCGGTATTCTTGATTTTAAAAAAGACAGCACGGTAATTATCTCTGCTCATTACGATCACCTGGGATTGGGTTCAGGAAAATCCTTGGAGGTTGTAAAGAAAGGTGTTCACCCCGGTGCTGATGATAATGCGTCAGGAGTTGCCATGATGATTGAACTTGCAAGATCAATTTCAGGAATGAAAGATTGCAGATACAATTTTGTGTTTGCAGGTTTTTCGGCGCATGAAGCAGGACTTTATGGTTCTGATTATTTCAGTAAAAGTGAATTATGTAATTCTTTAAAGATACGTGCTGTCATCAACTTCGACATGGTAGGACGGCTTGACCGGACTTCTTCCATCGTTCGCATCAGCGGTTCAGAAAGTGATGAGCGTTTCAGCAACTTCTTTAAAGGGTTAGCAGAAGATGCAACTTTGCATTTCAGGTTTGACGATGAAAATATTTCTCAGTCCGATCTCAAACCGTTTGCTGAAAGGAAAATTCCTGTACTGAATATTACAACCGGAATTCATGACGACTATCACAAGATGAGCGATACAGAGGATAAAATTAACTATAACGGAATGAACAGGATATTCAAATTTACTGAATCACTCTTCACGCTGTTTACAGTTGACGAAAAGAATTTATCCCTGTTGAAAGGTCAATAGAAAAAAGAAATCATTCATTATTAAAAAAATAAAGAAATGAAAAAATACATAAATAAATCAACAGATGGATCCGGCAATGATCGCCATCCACTGGCAGCTAAGTTAATGTTTATGCTGCTTGCATTTATTATAGTAAATATGTGCATGGTACCTGTATATGGTCAAACTATAATGACCCAAAAGGGCCTTACAACCAATATCGGTAGCGGAGCTTATCTCACTACCGGTGGCGACATCATCATTGATAACGGTGGCGCCATTGACAACAGCGGAACCATAAAGATTGGTGGTGAGTGGACCAACGATGCCAATGGGTTGATTAATGCAAGCCCCGGTAAAGTAGAATTTAACGGGACATCTTCTCAGGCAATAGGCGGCACATCAGTTACTGATTTTAATGATGTGACTGTTGATAATGCTTCAGGTGTTTCACTCGGCAATGATGAAACAGTAAACGGAGTACTTACTTTTACAAATGGTAAAATAACCACCGGAGCCAATACACTTGAACTTGGAGCTGACGCCACTACAAGCGGTGCTGCAAGTGGCAAATACGTTTACGGAACTCTTGAAAAACATTGGGATGCCAGCGGAGATTATCTTTTAACAATCGGAGATGCTACTACATACGCACCTGTTGATGTTAACATCAGCGGTGTGAGTGCTTCAGGAAGTATTACCGCAACAACTGTTGCCGGTGCATCTCCAAATGAAAACAATCCGATTGCTAACTCTTCCGGTATCAATCAGTCTGCAAAAGCCAACCGCTACTGGACTTTATCAAACAGCGGTATTGCATTTACTAACTACAGTGCTGACTTCAATTATGATGCAGGTGAAGCTACTGGCAATCCATTAAATTATGTTGTGAGGAAATTCGGAGCTGCATGGAGCACTACTACACTTGGTAGCGTTACTGCTACAAGCACACAAGCCACCGGCGTTACTGCCTTTGGTGAGTTCGAAGTTGGGGTGGTCAATGCTGCTCCTTCGCTCAATTGCCCGGCCGATATTTACCAATGCGATAACCACGTGGTTACTTTCAGCAGTCCTGCTGTTGTTGGCTCCCCTGCTGTTTTATCTACTTGTGTTCCTGTTTCAGGTTCTACATTTGTTACAGGTACCACTGCCGTAAATTGCAGTGCTACAAACATCAATGGCACCGGAAACTGTACGTTCAATGTAATCATCGGCATCTCCCCTACCGCTGCTGCAAGTGTTGATCAGACTATCTGCTATACCGGTTCCGCAACCCTGAATGGTTCCTTCGGCGGTGGTGCATCTTCAGCAGGCTGGACTTCTTTGGGTGACGGAACTTTTAACAATGCGAATCTGATGAACGCTATTTACACTCCGGGTGCTGCAGATATTACAAACGGAACAGTAACCCTTGTACTTACTACAAATGATCCTGCGGGTCCTTGTATTGCTGCCTCAGACCAGATAGTACTCACCATCCTCACAAGTCCCCCTGCACAGCCGGGCATTGTTACGGGCACTACACCTGCTTGCCCCGGCAATACGCTCACTTATTTTATAAGCCCAGTTGCAGGAGCTATCTCTTATACATGGACTTCTCTTGATGGTAATGCTTCAATTACAGGTGGTCAGGGTACTGTAAGTGCCAATATTCTTTTTGGTATCCTTCCCACAGGACAATCCACTTACCCTATGTCTGTGGTTGCAACCAATGCATGCGGAAACAGTGTTGCAAAAACATTCTCACCTCGCGGAAAAATTTCTCAGCCAACATTTACCCCGGGACTTCCTGGAGTTGTTTGCCAGAATACAAATGGTGTGGTTTACACAGTGAATCCTGTGGCAGGTGCTGCCAGCTATACCTGGACAATTACCGGTAGCGGTGCTGCCATTCAGGGTTCTAATACAGGTGCATCTATTACCGTAAACTTCGCAACATACACAAGTGTTACAATCAGCGTGACTGCAACCAATGCCTGCATGACAACTGCGGCTCGTGTGATGACCGTGAAAGCTGTCCCTTCAACTCCGGGAACAATTGTCGGTCCTTCATATGTTTGTCCTAATGGAGTTTACCAGTATTCTGTGGCTGCTGTACCCGGTGCGCTGACATACCTTTGGACAGGCCCTGCAGGTTCTTCTGTCTCAGGAAACGCTAATGTTGTGAATATCACTTTCGGCGCAAGTATTCCGGGTGGATCTTCAGTCAGTGTTAGGGCTGTGGGGTCATGCGCCAATAACAGTGCACTGCGTAGCAAAGGAGTTGCCAGCGGTATGCCTAATATTCCTTCTGCAATATCCGGTCTGGGTGTAGGACAATGCGGTGAAACGGGTGTTTCCTATTTCATCAATCCGAACAATACTCCTCCGGTTACCAGTTATACATGGAGCGTAAATAATGGTGCAACAATTTTCGGACCCAATAACCTGAGTGGCGTCACCGTTGACTTTCCTCCTTCTTTCTCTTCAGTGCTGATATCTGTTCTTGCAACTAACAGTTGCGGAAGCAGTGCTGCACGTACCCTTTCTGTTTTGGGCGCTCCCAATTCTCCAACATCAATCTCCGGTTCAGCAGTACCTTGTTCAACCACAGTGGTGCAATACTGCGCAGTGGGTTCTACCAACGCAACATCCTTCGTCTGGACTATTCCTGCAGGAGCAAGCATTCTTGGTTCTCAAACCGGTTCCTGCATACAGGTGTTGTGGGGTTCATCAGGTGGTTCTATTACCTGCCAAGCTGTGAACGATTGCGGTACCAGCAGTGCAAAGGTGCTTCCGATCAGCATCCCTTGCCGTCAGGCACAGGTGATTAACTCCGGCAATGGTTTAAATGCCGAAGTGTATCCTAATCCTGCTGTGGACAAAGCAACACTGAAATTTAATTCAGCACTATCAGGAAAATACCACCTCGGCTTAACCAACATGATAGCACAAAATGTAATGTCTCTTGATGGCGCTGCTACTGAAGGCATCAACATGGTTGACCTTGACCTCAGCACTGTTGCAAAAGGTGTTTACCTGCTCAATATCGTGAGCGGTGACAACAATGAGCAGATCAGGTTGATCGTTGAATAAATAACATTTCATTCATTATTAAAAAGGAGAAGCAAATCGCTTCTCCTTTTTAATTAATTCACTGTTGGTCTTCCACGCGGTGGTGATTAACATTAACTGCTTTCAACTCACCGCACGGTGGTTTTGCGCTGTGAGACCCGACAGAAACATCAGCAATAATTTTGTTCTTTGAAAACAAAATGAGAAATGCTGATGTATGATCACACCAATAAAGAAGCGATGATTTTAAAATGCTTTTCCTGCCGGGTCTCTCCTAGCCCAGGCTTCGTACGATGGCCCCTCAGCAGTGAAATAATCATGATATAACTCTGAAATTTTATTTATATTTGTGCGAAGAATTTATAAAATGGGTATTACACAAGTTACAGCACACATTACAAATCTTGATGGTTTAAAGCCCGGCTATGAAGCATTGTTCCTTGTGGATACCGGTGCCATTCACTGTTTAGCGCCAAAAGATGAACTGCAAAAAGCTGGTATTAAGCCCGAAGGAAAAGCAGCTTATGAATTGGCAGATGGACAGGCGGTGGAGTTTGAATATGGTTTTGCACGGATTTCTTTTTTGGGAAATGAAACAATCGTTAAAATCATTTTTGGTCCCGAAAAAGTAGAACCAATTCTTGGAGTTGTTACTTTGGAAGATGTGGGTATAGGCGTTGACCCTGTTACGAGAACTTTAAAAAAACTACCGGCCATTTCATTAAAAAAGATAATG
>CAYHHK010000178.1:0-6495 GCA_964356415.1 uncultured Flavobacteriales bacterium | reverse complement strand
GAAAGCGTTTTTGAAATCATCCACACCGCTGATGTGATTGAGATGAGCGAGCATCCGACAAAATCTTTTCAGCAAAAACCTAAATCGAGTCTTGCATTGGGCTTTCACCTCTTGAAAGAAGGAAAGATCGATGCTTTTTCCTCTGCAGGAAATACCGGTGCCATGCTTGTGGGTTCAATGTTTACCGTTAAGCCGATTGCAGGGATCCTTCGTCCTGCCATTGCAACCCTCCTTCCTAAAGTTTCCGGAGGCTGGGGACTTCTACTAGATGTAGGCGTCAATGCCGATTGCAAGCCTGAAGTCCTTCAGCAATTTGCACTGCTGGGAACTGTTTACGCAAAACACATTCTTCACATCACCAATCCTAAAGTAGGACTGATGAATATCGGTGAAGAGGAAGAAAAAGGAAACCTCCTTACCAAAGAAACACACCAGCTTCTTAAGGTAACTCCCGATATTAATTTCATGGGTAATGTGGAAGGCCGTGACCTCTTCAACGAGAAAGCCGATGTAATTGTCTGCGATGGCTTCACAGGAAATGTGATGCTCAAAGAAGCTGAATCATTTTATGGAATCATCAAAAAGCAAAAAATTCAAAACGTGTATTTCGACCGCTTTAATTATGAAGACTATGGCGGCACGCCAATCCTGGGCATCAATGGAACCGTGATCATTGCACATGGCATTAGTAAATCAAAAGCCATCATGAACATGATCCTGAATTCACATGAGTGTGCTCAAGTGAAATTGTCAGAAAAAATTGCACAGGCATTCAGCAAAGAACCCGTTTCCTGAGTTTTTCAATTTATCTCCCGGCTTTTTTCAGTTTTATCACGTCGTTTAAAGATTTTCATTCCTCATCAATATTTCTACTTTTGTCGCTCAACTTTTACAGATGAGCAAGAAAATAACGGCCGCCATCACAGCTATTGGTGGATATGTCCCTGACTTCATACTGACCAATGAGATCCTCGAGACAATGGTCGATACAAAGGATGAATGGATCGTCTCCCGTACAGGAATCAAAGAACGCAGAATACTCAAAGGTGAAGGCTTAGGCACGAGTGACATGGCTGCTCCGGCTGTACTGGAACTTTGCAGGAAAAGGGGCATTGATCCGTCAGAGATCGATATGCTCCTTTGCGCAACAACCACCCCCGATTTTGTTTTTCCTGCCACAGCAAATATCATCACAGACAAGATCGGAGCGAAGAATGCATTTGGCTATGATATCCAGGCGGCCTGCTCTGGATTTATTTATGCGCTTGTTACCGGATCAAAGTTTATTGAGAGCGGACAGTACAAGAAAGTGGTCATCGTCGGTGCTGATAAAATGAGCAGCATAATTGATTACAGCGACCGCTCAACCTGTATTATATTTGGCGATGGTGCCGGTGCTGTCTTGCTGGAACCTGATACGGAAGGATTCGGAATTCAGGATTCTATTCTGAGAAGCGACGGCAGTGGAAGGGTTTATCTCCATCAGAAAGCCGGTGGTTCAGTAAAACCTGCATCACATAAAACTGTAGACGAAAAAGAACATTTCGTTTTCCAGGACGGACAGCCGGTATTCAAATTTGCAGTCAAAGGAATGGCTGATGTAAGCGCCGAGATCATGGAACGCAATAATCTTAAAGCAGAAGATGTTGCATGGCTCGTTCCGCATCAGGCAAACAAACGCATTATCGATGCTACTGCAAGACGAATGGGAGTGGGTGAAGAAAAAATCATGCTCACCATACAGAAATTTGGAAACACTACTAGTGGAACGATTCCGCTTTGCTTATGGGACTATGAAAAGCAATTGAAGAAAGGCGATAACCTGATCCTCGCTGCATTTGGCGGTGGGTTTACATGGGGAAGTATTTGGTTGAAGTGGGCGTACTGAACAGCCGCAAGCTGCAGTAGGCTGCAGCACTAAAAGTCCTATTTCATTTTTCGGTCATCGATCATTCGCTGGGTTGTTTGAATTGCCGCCTCAAGAAAAAGTTTCATCGAATCCGCTATTGCAGATTTCTCCACCTCACTCATGCTTTTTTTATCATTTGAGATCTTATAGAACCTTTCATGGCCATGGCTGATGCTGAAATAATTTTCAGTTGTCACGCAACATAACTCTTCATCATAATTAAAAGGGAAATAAGCTCTGCGCGCATTCAGGAGATCTATTCCCATTGAATTGTTGACATAAGATATATTTAGCAACCCGCATACTGTTGCATAAATATCTGCCTGACCTCCTACTGAATTGATCTGCCTCGGCTCCGGAATGATCTTCGGCGCATAGATGATCAGCGGGAGGTGATGAAATGCAAGATAATTATCAAAACCCGGCGTAAGCCCGCCATGATCGCCCGTGAAAATAAAAATGGTTGAATCAAACCAGGGCTGCGCTGATGCATCCTTTAAAAATTTTCCAATTGCCCAGTCAGAATATTCAACAATTTGCTCTTCAAGGCCTGCCGCATGTGCCTTAAATGGAATGTTCTCAGGAATTACCAGTGGCTCATGATTGCTGCCTGTGATCATTGCAACAAAGAATGGCAGTTTTTTTTCTTCTCCGATTTCCTTAATTACCCTGTCAAACATCACATGATCCGGAACTCCCAATGTGCTCAATACTTCCTTCCTGTCATAGTCTTTTTCAGAAATCAAATTCTCAAATCCGTTAGGCAAGAGAAAACCGGCCATGTTATCAAATTGCTCATCATGGGTGGTAAAAAATGTTGTGCTGTAACCCATCGATAACAATGTCCCCGAAAGGCCGCTGTATGGTTGCTGGTGTGCAAGATCTTTCATATGATGAACCATGGGCAAAGAGTGAAAACCATACAATGAAGAAAAGATTCCATTAAAGGTATGATTGCCGTCAGAATAAAAATTGGTGAATGAAATGGAATGGTCATATAAACTGTCAAGCACAGGAGTCAGGTTTCCGGTATTCCCAAAATGAGACATGTTCTTTGCGCTCATGCTTTCCATAAGCACAAGTACTACATTGTAATTGTGCGCTATTCCTTGTGCAACTACTTTTCGGGCTACCGGAGAAACCGTTCCATCTAAATTTTCAATACCCAGATTATGCCGTACAATTTTTACAGCCTCAACGTCATCCATAAAATTGTATCTGACATCTTTATTTCCCCTCTTGTCAAGCCAGCTTCGGATAAATGTATAAACAGGATTCAATCCAAGCTGGTTAGTGAAATTGTAAGGACTGAAAAATGCCGTTCCCCAGCGGATGGGTGATTTGAGTGCAATGCGGCCGCGGATCCCGATAAACATCAATGCAAGCAGAACGAGGTAAACAGGAATGCTGCGGACCAAACTTATCCCATTATTCTGTCCTTCAAAAGATGCCAACTGTATCTTTTTGATCAACCTGTGAAACAAATAGATCAGGACAACAAATAATATGAGGAAAGGGTAATTCGAAATGTCCTGAAAAATAAATTTCAGCATCCAGCCCGGCGTATCTGTCCACTGAAGAATTGAAACGGTAAGCCGCGCAGCACCATGACCAAACCACCTGATGTCAGCAACATGAGCAAAAAAGGAGATGGTATATACGATTACTATAAATGCAGAAATAATTCCCGCAATGCGTTCCGTCCTTGTATTAAAAAAAGAAAAAAGAAAGAATATGAATAGAGGCGCAATAAGCAAATAACCATTGATCACTGCATCAAACCGAAATCCCATCAACAACGACTGAAAAATAACTATGCCGGGAATCTCCTTCAGTTCACTTGTGTGAAGAGATAAAAGTAAAATTCTGAAAGCTGAAAAGATCAGCATTCCGGTTCCATAGACAATTATGATATACCGTACCGGAGCAGGAAGTTTTTGCAGTAGTTTTTGCATCAAATCGTGGCAATCACTTTCAGCTCAATGGCAATAGGCGTTGGAAGGCAATTGATCTCAATTGTTGTTCGGCATGGCGGGTTATCCTTAAAATAATCAGCCCACAATTTATTGTACTTAGGAAAATCGTCCTTCATGTTGGTGAGAAAAACCGTTACATCCACGATCTTATCCCAGGACGAACCGGCATCTTCAAGGATCAGTTTTACATTTCTGAAAACGGAATGACACTGTGCTTCGATATCATACGAGGTAATTTTTCCATCTGCATCCAGTTCTACTCCCGGTATCTTTTTTGTGCCACGCTCTCTTGGCCCTACTCCTGATAAAAATAAAAGATTGCCGACACGCCTGGCATGCGGGTATAATCCAACCGGCTCAGGGGCTTTCTCTGAGTTGATTCCTTTGGAAGATGGATTGTTATCGTTCGTCATAACCTTAAATATGGAGTGACGAATATCGAAATAATATTATTGATTCCGTGATAATTTCAACCGACTGTTGTTTATTAGACTCAATCTATGTAGTTTTGGACTGAACAGCAACGAAAAAGGCTTGATTAAATAACAACCTCCATGAAATATAAATTGTGTGTATTAATAACACTTTCTATCCTGTTATTATTCTGCATGCAATTATTTTCTCAGGCTCATGATCCGCTTCGGGGTTTGTACATAGAGAAACTCTTAATGCTGCAACCGCAAAGTGCCGGTAGTGGCTATCCCCGTATAGATCTCACGCAAACGTTTCTGGGAAATGCAGCAAAAGAAGATTCGCTTCTGAATTACTGCATGGAAAATCACATTACTTACCTGACTTTAGACGCATACAAAATCATGCGATACGATCCTTCCGTTGACGGCAATCAGGCTAATTTTCCACTGGCTCAATGGTTATGCGATTTTATGAATAAGGCGCGCAATCAATTTTGTATCAGCCAGATTGCTGCTACAGGTTCGTCTTCGAATTATTTTAATAACATTATTCAATACGACACTACAGCGCATTTTTTAACACCGGTAATGATTTTGGACAGTGCGATGAAAGCGATCATTCTACCTGACACTTCATTAAATATAGTTGAAAGACCCGTAAGTTCAAACGACAGTAAAGCGGCTTTGGTTGAATACCTTAAGACAGTATTAAGGCTACTTCAATTTGATGCCCGGGTAGCCATTTTTTCTGATAATGGCGCAAGTGTTTCAATTGATTCGGCCTATTTCAACCGAAACAATAAAGCAATCGTTTTTAAAAATTATAGCGGCACTTTGAATGCAAATATTAAGCGATCAACTTTTACCTGTGAAGATTCAAGCCAAATTGCCACCACTTTGAAAGACGGTAATTATGCATTCTGCGGTATTCAGCTTGACAGCATAGGAAAAATAATCATCGGAGATACTACAAATGCACACAGGAATTTTTTCAGACATCTGTATTATGGAATAAAAGGAAATGCAAGTTCAATGAATGTAAGATACTGTAACTTTAATAATATGCGCAGATACAGTCCAACATACATCAGCAGCGGAAGGCAACTGTGGTACACATGGATGTTTGACGTTTACGGAATTTATTCTCACAACCCCGGAATTCATGCCATCCTCACAGACACCCTTAAATATTGCAACTTCACTGACTGCGGACAGGGCATCACCTTATTGAACAGTACCAACAGTTATATCGTAAGTAATAATTTTGATTCAATCCGGCAGAATGCAATTTTCATACGCTATCCTTCTGCCTCTCAAGTAGAGATAAAAGACAACAACATCACACATTTCTATAACGGAATCAGCATCAGCGATGCAAGGGTTGCAACATCCGTACTAATTAAATCAAATACTTTTGACACACCCGCTGATCTTAATAGTTCTCCTAATGATTACAAGGCAGTTAACTGGGGTATAAAGTTATCCAACAAGTTGCCCATGTTTACCAATGCCGTCATTTCGGATAACAAGATGTTAAACCAACGTAAGGGAGTTTATTGCATAAACGCTGCCGGTGCTTCCATCAACAATAATTACATAAGTTTAATAGGAACAAGTTACTCAGGCAAACAATACGGAATTTGGGTAATTAATAGCGACAGCGCGCATATTGAGCAGGACAGCATCATTACAGTTTCAGGCGACACAAGTACAACACACGTTCGCGGTATTCGCTTTGAAGCAAGCAAGAATTGCAGGATAAGAGAGAATTATATTCTGAATACAGGCACAGGAGTAAACGGCTTGAACTATTGCGACTACACTTCACTTATATGCAACCGCATTGTAAATTCTATGCGGGGTATGATGTATGAAAATATTACGCTGCCACAACAGGGCAATGTAAATTACCCGCAGGATAATAAATGGCATAATATTGCATTGGCGAACAGATGCTTAGGAACAGGAAATCCAATCCAGTGGTTTCACAGATATTTACAAAATGATCCAGCAAATAAATTTTCACCGGGAATAAATTTTATTGTTGCGTCAGTCCCTAACCAAACCGGAATAAGTCCTTGTGGTGATCCAAATGATACCTTGCCATTATTTATTTCTGATGTAGCAAATCAGGTGATAGAGGATTCCATCGTGTTTCCGATTTATGATGATGAAAATAAAAGATTCGCCAAAGAAT
>CAYHHK010000177.1:4393-6592 GCA_964356415.1 uncultured Flavobacteriales bacterium | reverse complement strand
GTGATCCCGCTGGGATTCGAACCCAGGACCCCTACATTAAAAGTGTAATGCTCTACCAGCTGAGCTACGGAATCTTTCATCCACCGTAGCCTCCCTGTCCACCGGAATTTCAATGAAGGTGGGGGCGAAGGTGGAATCAGTTTTTAAAAGGGCTGCAAAAATAGAAATCTATTTCAAACCCCGACTTATTGTTAAAAAATGTTTTTTTTGAAATTCCCGAAGGCTTTTTTTGTCCGCGATCCGATAAAAACATAAGCCCTGAATTTATCACATTGTTCCATTGTGGCTTATTTTGAGAAATTCCACACCAGATGTTTCGGGACGAGCCTAAGTACAGTGAAGCTTCGAAATATTTGAGGTAATGAAGGACGAAGAGTTGTTAATTGGCGGCAGGAAAAATTTGCGGATTTGGGGGCAAATTTTTCCTGCCGCCACCCTTTAGACTCACTTGCTTTGTCATTCCTCCCGACGCTTCGGGACGGAGAGAGGAATCTCATCAAAACAAACTGAGCCTAAACTATTGTTTATTACTTATTCGAATCTTGAATAATATTGAATATTCCACAACGAATTAGTCGTAGTAATTGCTTCCGCTAGCATTAATCTTCAAATGAAAAATAGAATTGATTTGCTTTGGTGTTAATTATTGGTCCAGATAGTTATCGGGATCGTGGCAAATAATTCATGCCAGCTGCTGATAATGAGTCACTAACGATTCCCGGGATTTTTTTTCTATAGCATCCTATGCCTTTCAAATGGCTTACTCCTGTCGAAAAGATACCGGTAGGTTTTGAGTATCCGGCTTTTCTGTGAGCCGAGGTTTTCTGCTATGGTCACCATTTTTGGATTAAAGTCTCCGATCCATTGCATTTCATAATATTTGTAAAGGTGCTGTGACTGTATCATATTCGCTCCTTCCACAATGATAAAATTGTCTACGCCTTTGCCTTGATGCTCAGGTACAACTCCAAAAACAAGTCCGATAAATTTATCTGAGATCCTTTTTCGGAGCATCCAGACAAACCGGAGCTTCTCTATCAACCCAAACCTTCCGTTGAACTTTGCAAAAATCTGGTTGACATCAGGCAGTCCGATCCACATGGCCACAGGCTCATTTTTGTAATATACAAACCAGATCACTTTTTCATCAATCACCGGTTTCATTTTGCTGAAAAAGAGCTGGACCTGTTTTGCCTCAAGTTCTTTTCCTTCGCCGCGCTTGGCCCATGCCTTATTATATACGATACGGAAATCTTCGGCGAATTTTTCCAGGTTCTTTTTCCGGAGATGAACAGCTTTGTAGTCCGGATTTTTCTTAATCTCACTGTGCCGCTCGTAAAATTTTTCATCTAGCCGGTTCTGAACTACCAACGAATAACACCATTGTTCAAAATAAGTCTGAAAGCCATAATTTTCAAATAGCGCTTGGTAGTAAGGCGGGTTGTAATTCATTTTATAGGAGACAGGTGTAAAACCTTTTACAATAAGGCCCCACCAGCTTTCCCGTTCACCGAAATTAATCGGACCATCCATCGCCTCCATTCCTCTTTCCGAAAGCCAATTTTTACAATGGTCGAAAAGCATGTTTGCGGCCTTCTGGTCATTGTTGCACTCGAAGAAACCAACCCCACCTGTTGGCTGCGATTCCTTTTTGAAAATTTTTTTGCTGGTAAAAACCGCAATGCGCCCGATGGTATTTCCGGTACTATCAGCAAGCAGAAATCTTGCACATTCGCCGTCTCTGAAAAATTTGTTTTGCTTCGGATCAAATACGGCCTCTACATCTTTATCAAGGGGGCGTATCCAATTCGGATCGTCCTTGTAAAACTTAATAGGCAGTCGAAGAAAATCTTTTTTGTGCTTTTCATCAAGCACTTCAATAATTTGCATAAATAATAACAGGAGCGAAGATAGCAGGTTGAATCAAAAGTAATAACTCAAATCAGGAAAAAGCAGAAATAATTAGTACCTTTTTTATCTGTTCTTAAAGTGTAGTGCTGCCGCGTGCATGCCCCCTTAAGGGGAAGGGGTGAGCGAGGGCAGTTTGAATCAAAAGTAATATCTCAAATCATGAAAAAGCAAAAACAGTGAGAAGTAAGTTGAAATTCTGGAAAATGAAGGTAGAATTGTTTGCAAGGGTATTATCGTTTCAATAATAGTACAGCTGCTGTGTGCAGGCCCCCTTTAGGGTCCGGGGTG
>CAYHHK010000177.1:0-4293 GCA_964356415.1 uncultured Flavobacteriales bacterium | reverse complement strand
TCGTTTCAATAATAGTACAGCTGCTGTGTGCAGGCCCCCTTTAGGGTCCGGGGTGTGCGAGGGCAGGTGAAAAATCTTTTTTGTGCTTTTCATCAAGCACTTCAATGATTTGCATAAATAATTTACGATGCGAAGATAGCAGGATGCGCGAATACGTAAAATCTCGAATCTTCAATAAGCAGGTAGTGTGAACTGCTGGTCGTTAATGCAACCATACGAATTCGTATAAATATTTAGCAGTATGTCAGTTTCAGTCTAATCGATCAATGACTACGGGATGATAAATTCAAATGAATTTTATCTACATGGCTATTTTCAGGCGGAAGGCAGAAGTTTTCATTTTTTTATTAATGTCCACTTCCGCCAGTAACAACAACACCGTCTGTCATCCCGGTCTCGTCCGGCTTTGGGCCGGACGAGATCGGGATCTTTCAAACTGACCAGCTGCTAAAAGTGCTCATTATTCTTCGCCTTTTTTTTGTGCAGTACTTTTACGTGCAAGCCCCCTTAATGGGAAGGGGTGAGCGAGGGCTTGCGATAAGTTAGTAACAGAATCATTACCGGCAAAGCTCTTCTATGCGTTTCACGCCCCGTTCACTACTTTTGCTCCCTTGAAACTTCCCGGTAAATTTCTGATCGCTTTGATTGCAGTATGCATGTTCGTGCATGGCGGCCTCTTTGCTGCTTGCACCACTACGATCAGTACCTTTCCATATGCCGAGGATTTTGAATTGGGCGCCGGAGGCTGGACAACCGGGGGCACTAACAATGACTGGGCACTCGGCAGTCCTTCAAAACCCATTATCAATGCTGCTGCCAGCGGAACCAACTGCTGGATAACAGGCGGACTAACCACTTCTTTTTATCAGTACGGAGAACGGTCCTGGGTAGAAAGTCCGTGTTTCGATTTTTCATTGATGGATTTTCCGGTAGTTTCTTTTCAGATTTTCTGGGAAACGGAAAACCAGTATGACGGTGGGAATTTTCAGTATTCACTGAATGGCGGAACTACGTGGATCAATATAGGAACGACCAATGAGCCAACTGACTGTTTCACACAAAATTGGTTCAACCAGAATTCTGTTACCAACCTCAACTCTTTGGTCACCGTTAATAAAGGATGGAGCGGTACCACATTGCCTTCTTCAGGAAGTTGTGTCGGTGGCAGTGGCAGCGGGGAGTGGAAGCTTGCAAAACACTGCATGAAAAATCTGGCACATGAACAACAGGTCATTTTCAGATTCACCTTTGGTTCAGGAATGTTGTGTAATGATTTTGACGGACTGGCATTTGATGATTTCAGAATTACAGAAGCTGAAAGGACCATTCCTGCATTCACACTCAATTGTGTCTCTTCAAATGAAGTTTCTTTTACAGATGCTTCATCAGTTTGCCCTGAAACATGGAACTGGATATTTGGAGACGGTGGTACAAGTGCACAGCAAAGCCCGTCTCATACATTCGCCGCGTCGGGGATTTTTACAGTTAAATTAATTACAGGAAATGAATGTAGTTTGCCCGATACTGCAAGTGAAACCATCACCATTATCGAAGCAATTGTTTCATCAACAGATGAAAGCTGTGCAGGAATTTCCGATGGTACTGCAACTGCAACTGTGAATCCCGCAGGCACATACAATTATTCCTGGAATACTGTTCCCGTTCAAACCGGGACAACGGCAACAGATCTTTCTGCAGGCACTTATACAGTAACGATCACAGGAACCGATGTATGCAGCGCTTCCGGAACGGCAGAAGTTCTTCTGAGTAATGTGCCATTCAACCCTGCAACTGCTGAAATAGCGACAAGCTGTTTAGGAGCTGCAGATGGTATGGCAATTCTGCAGACCGTAAATTCTTCGCTCTATACCTATTCCTGGAATACAGTGCCGGTTCAGACAACTGACACAGCTTTTAATCTGACAGCAGGAACGTATACCGTTACTGTGAGTGGCCCCGGAATTTGTGTCCCTGTTGACTTTACAGTTGATGTACCGGATGGAAATGCAGGAACTCCGGAAAATATTATCAGCAACGATACTTCTTTATGTACCGGGAATGTAATTACGCTGCAAGCCGGAATTTTTGCTGCATACCTGTGGGAGAATGGTTCCGATTCATCTTTCCTGACGGTTGACAGACCCGGATATTATGCTGTGGAAGTAACCACTATAGCAGGTTGTAAGGGTAAAGACAGTATTTATGTAGAAGAAAAATGCCTCGATGATATCCTTTTCCCTTCGTCATTTACGCCTGATAACGATGGCAAGAATGAAGTATTCTATTCATATGGAATTGGGGTCAGGTCTTTCAATATGAAAATTTTTGATCGGTGGGGAGAGTTGATCTTCCAATCAGATGACATTGCCGCCGGCTGGGATGGAACGTTCGCCAGCCATGCAGTACACGATGGTATTTATTTATGCGTGATCAGGTATTCAATGGATGGCAACAATTATAAAACCAAAAAAGGCAAAGTTGTGCTTATACGTTAAGCCGTATCGGTATCATACAAGCGGAATGCCGAACCTTTCAGACACTTTATTCAGGATCCATGGGAACATGGGCTGTGCGCCGTCATAATTAAAGTGGTATTGCAAAATCAAAAAATTCAGCAGGATCAAAAGGAGCGTAAACTTTCTGAATCTTTCCGGCTCAAATTGTCTCATCATCCATTCATAAGAGAGCAGTACTGCCGGGAATGCAATTACAAGCATACGTGTGTAATCATAACCGATAATTACCAGCGATAACCCTCCTGCTATGATGAGTAGTAGTATTGAACATTCAATATATTTTTTTTGATAACACGTCCATGCCATAAAATAAACCGGGAATATCCACCATAATTTAAAAGCATAAAAGAGTGCTGCCGGCAGAAATATTACAAGTTTCTTCATCGTAAAGAAAATATTTTCTTTCGACAGATAAAAAGAAAGATTGTAGGTGGTCTCTGCATTTATATGCACATACCAGCGATAGCAGAGATGAGGAATGCATGCGATCAAAAACAAGATCAATGTTTTGAATGAAGCATGTTTGTTTTTTTTGTAGCTGTAAAGAACCAATGCCGGCAACATCACAAAACTGCTTTCGTGGTTGAGGAGAGCAAATGAGAAAAAGAGTGCACTCAATGGAATTTTCTCAATGAAACTGAACGCAAGAAAAATGAAAAGCCATGTTACTATGTCTGTATATCCGGGTGCCACAAGCGGCAATAACAATACACAGGAGAATGAAATGAAGCAGGTGAGGAAAAACGCATCAATCGCTTCAAGATTTTTTCTGCGATAGCGATAATAAATAATGGCAGGAAAGATCCATGTTGCAAATAGTGGTAAGATAAAAAAGTAGTTGCCGCGAAGAAAAAGTAAGTAAGCGATTAGCGGAGTAAGAATTCGATACCGAAGCGGGTTTGGTGTTGAAAGATCGAATGGATTTTCTGAAAGTGCTGAAAACTGTATTCCATGAAATGCAACAGTGAAAATGGGCTGCACATAGAGCATCGCCATCGCCAGCATAAGGGTAGCAATGATCAATGAAGAAACCAGCAAGCCGAACCTTGATTCAAGTCGTATTAGAAAACCGGAAATTGACCGAATTGATTTTTGAATCATCTGCCAGCGTGTGATTTGACCGGTGCTGTCATTATTGAAGCTGAATCATCCAGCATACAAGTCAGTGAGAACCCATTTTTAATATTGTATCAAACTCCTCTTTCGTTACTGGTGAGACAGACAGTCTGCTGATCTTTATCAGTACCATGTTCTGTAATTTTTTTTCAGCCTTGATGGCTTTTAGGGTTACAGGATTCTTAAATGATTGCAGACATTTGAGTTCAACACTTACCCAGCCTTCTTCTTTAGCTGTAGGATCCGGATAGGATTCTTTGGTAACTTTTGCAGTACCAACTACACCTGCATCTTTATTGCTATGATAAAATAATACATCATCTCCGGTTTTCATTGTGCGCAAATGAATTCTCGCTGCATAATTGCGGATTCCGTCCCACGAAGTTATTTTATCTTTCTTAAATTCCTCCCACCCGTAGGTTTCAGGATCTGATTTTACCAGCCAGTGCATATTTTGGTATGTAATAAACGAAACTTCTAACTTCTAACTTCTAACTTTTAACTTTTGACTTGTGCCTTGTGCCTTGTGCCTTGTGACTTGTGATTTCTAACTTGTGCCTTGTGACTTCTAATCGACGCAATATTACTATTTTGCCTTCAAATTCCCTCACATCTCATATCTCATATCTCATATCTCATATCTCATATCTCATATCTCACA
>CAYHHK010000176.1:0-6646 GCA_964356415.1 uncultured Flavobacteriales bacterium | reverse complement strand
AAAATTGATTTTCACTCCTGGAAAAAACCGATTGACTCTTCGAATGTTGATCTGGATTTCTGGAAGGAACTTGCAAGTGTCATAGAAAAAAATTATTCAAAGCACGACGGATTTGTAATCCTGCATGGTACGGATACAATGGCGTACACTGCATCAGCCTTGAGTTTCATGCTGGAGAATCTGCAAAAACCGGTCATCCTTACAGGATCTCAGGTTCCGCTGGGTGCCATACGAAATGATGCACGTAGAAATATTATCACAGCCATGGAAATTGCTTCAAGCAATGTAGTCGTTCCTGAAGTCGCTATATATTTCAGTAGCCAGTTGTACCGTGGAAACAGATCAGAGAAATATTCTTCCAGTAAGTTCGACGCATTTCATTCGCTCAATTATCCCGCACTGGTGGAAGCAGGAGTAAATATTGAATACAACAAGGAGGCCATTGCGAAAAGACCAAAAGGCAAAAAGTTTCGTGTACATAAATCGCTTGATTCCAGCGTTGCCCTTATCAAGCTGTTTCCGGGAATCCCCTACTCCATGTTCTGGCAGGTTATCAAAATGGAAGGACTAAAAGCCATTGTGCTTGAAACATTCGGAAGCGGCAATGCCCCAACAGACGAAATATTTATTGGCTATCTGAAATATGCAACCGATCGCGGAATTGTGGTCGTGGATATTTCTCAATGCAGCGGTGGAAGTGTCGAACTTGGCAAGTATGAAACAAGCGCTCAACTGAAAAAGATCGGTGTGGTAAGTGGTGGCGACATGACTACGGAGGCTGCACTCACCAAGCTGATGTTTTTATTCGGACAAAATTACCCGCCGAAAAAAGTGAAGCAGCTGATGGAGAAAAATCTCCGGGGAGAACTAAGCTAAATCCTGAACGTTTATTTATTCCACCCTTCGGGCTTTATCCCCCTTCGGGGGTTAGGGGGCCTACTTCACAACGTAATTCCATCCATTCTCATCCTTCTGAATTCCCAATCGGATTTCTAAAAGCTGGCGCTTAAGTTTTGTCATTTGAGAATCGTCACCAGTGAATGGGGTATATTTTTTTCCGTTGATGTCGATCTGTTCGATGGGAGCAACAACAGCAGCGGTTCCAACACCACACGCTTCCACTTTTTTTCCGGATTCAAATGCGTCCTGAATTTCTTTTACCGAAACCCTTCTCTCCTCCACCTTCATTCCGTTTTTTCTGGCAAGGGTTAAGATAGAGTCACGCGTAATGCCATCGAGAATTGTTCCTGACAAAGCGGGAGTGACCAATGTTCCATCAACCACAAAAATAACATTCATCGTTCCCGACTCTTCCATGTATTCGTGGTTTTGTCCGTCTGTCCAGATCACCTGATCGTATCCCTGGAGGCGGGCAAGATGAGTAGGATAATATGCTGCGCCATAATTGCCTCCGCATTTGGCGAAGCCCGTTCCACCTTCGGCTGCGCGCGTGAATTCGGTTTCTACTTTTACTTTGATTGGGTTTGCAAAATATTTTTTTGCGGGGGAGCACATCACGATGAATAAATATTCATCTGAAACCTTTACGCCAATACGTTCTTCGCTTGCTATTACCAGCGGGCGTATGTACAATGATGATTCCTCGTCTTCATCAATGAATTTTTTATCCGCCTTCACCATTTCTGAAACACCGTGCATAAACAGCTCCTCGCTGAGGGGTGGCATGCACATTCTTTCAAGCGAGAGATTCATCCGCTCAAAATTCTTAAGCGGCCTAAAAACATTCACCTGTCCGTCTTTCATCCGGAATGCTTTCATCCCTTCGAAAACCGTTTGTCCGTAGTGAAAACACAAAGCAAACGGACTCAGCGAAATGTGCTGAAAACGGGTTAGCGCACCCTCATTCCATTTTCCGTTCTTGTATTCGGCAATGAACATGTGGTCCGTAGGAACTTTCCCGAATGTTGTTGTTGCCGCAATGTTTGGATTCGTTTCTGTTGTTGGAGTTGACATAATTCAGAATATATATAGGGGGAGGTACCGCGCCGGTAAAAATAGAACTTTCAACCGAGGAAAACAGACTATTGGGAAACGGAAGGGGTCAATCTGTGAATTGCATCGTTATTTGTCCGGAATCGAACGAAATTCGCCCTTCCTGGCAAATAATTCTTAATAAAAACCGCAATAATTAATGTGGTCACTTACCAATATTGCAGTAAATAAAAACTACAGCTTCACAGGTTCTCTCTGGCTTTTCCTGCGGAGGGGAAGGGATTATTTCATGATCCCGTTGTCTCACATAGTCATAATGCAAAAGGTGTCTGCTTCGCAGCCTCATTTTTATTTCCCCTTTGCTTTTGAAAGCGAGCTTTCAACGCTACGGGAAAATAAAAAAGTCGCTTCCGCGACCTTTTGCATTTATCTGCGGAGGGGAAGGGATTCGAACCCCCGATACCCTTTCGAGTATACAAACTTTCCAGGCTTGCTCCTTAAACCACTCGGACACCCCTCCGTATTTTTTTAAGGGTCGCAAAGGTAAAATTATTCTGCACTCTTCTGCGAAAGGTTTTACAACCGGGGCGCGTTCTTGAAATTCTCTGAAAATCCCGGGTGGGTCTTGAATAGATATCTGTTTTTTCTCACCCCCATTAAAATATTAGATGGATCAATTACCTGAATTAAAAAGAGCCGCCCCAAAGCAGCTCTTTATATTTTTGAGATGATGAATCGCTTTATTTCGTCAGCTGCATCTTCACAATGTTGTCTTCTTTTCCTTTAATGTAAATCTCTAGCAGGAATGTTTTGTCCCCCGCATTAAAAATTCTGGACGTTTTAAACTGGAAAGCCTCGGTTCCTTTTATATCTCTGATGTCGCACACAGTGTGTTTTTCAATATTGCCGGTAGCATCATCAATCTTATAGGCAGTTAGCCATCCTCCTTTATTGTCTTCATGCTTGGCAGGAACTTCCGAAAGCTGCATGTCAATGTTTTTAGGATTGTCGAGGTAGAGAATGTAGCTGGCGTCCTGTCCTTTCATGTACTTAATGCTTAAGCCGCCTTTTCCCTGAAGCCCAATTTGTGTTTTGGGCAGTTTTTTCATCCACTGCAGTTTTCCGCTTGCATCAAATTTTGTGGCCACCATGTCTCCATAGTAATAGATATTCGACATCTGTGTACCCTTCATTTCTTTGCGCATATATTGTTGCTCGCCGACAATAATAGTACTGCCATCAGCATTTAAAACAACGTCAATGAGTTTTAAATCGTTAATGCCTGCCTTGCCCTGCCCCTCGCGCTTCTCGTTTTTTTCCTTTGCTCTTTTTGATTCATATTGATTGATCAATTCGATCGGAAATTCGAAATCGTGTTTCTCAAGCACTTTTCCATCCTTATCCATTTTCCAGTCTAATATTCCATTGATATTGTAGCTAAGTGTTGCCGAGCCGGTCCAGCCGACTTTTACATCAATACCTGCGGCATAAAATCCTATGCAAGTAAGTTTCCCGTCTGCAGATTCAACAAGCTTCATCTCCTGAAAAACAAGACTACCGTCAATGTCAATTTTGTTTGGCTTGATCTTTAGATCAGATGTAATATTTAACAGCTCAAACTGCTTGGTGCCGGTGATGTATGCAAGCATAAATGCCTGACCGTCTTTTGTTACACCGTATGCTATGTTATTCATGTCCTTCTCTGTGTACGGCATCTTCACTTCTCCACCCCATTGTTTTTCGAAATTGGTGTCGAACACATAAAAGCCCAGCACGTCATAGTTTTTAGAATCATCACGCTCTGCGGGTTTCAATCGATAGCGGATCATCAATTTTGAATTGTCGAATGAGCCGTGAACCGCAAAGCGGGTCGTTCTCATCTGAAATATATTCGCAGCGCCATCGCCATAACTCACTACCGTTACTTCTTTGGCTGTTGAGAAAAGTAATTTTGCCGGGCCGAATGTTCCATCGGCAATGCTGATAGGTCGTGCATACAAATCTTCCTGCTTGGCTTTTTTGTTGAACGAAGAAAATACGTAGTAGAGTTTATCTCCGGCTTGTATAATGTCCTGAAGTTTATTGGCAGGCGGAAAATCTTCGTATTCCTTTCTGCCGGTTTCTCTCATGCCTTTGATATCGTATTTCAGAAGTGTTACCTTCTCTCCATCTGTTTTTACAGAAATGGCGAGGCCATTATTATCGCTGAAGTATTCTTTGCTGCCGGCGTCAACTACCGGATAGGGTGTTCCAACAGTGACGTTAAAATCTTTGGATAACTTGGGTGTTTGTGCAAATGCGATTGTTTGAAAAAGCAGAAGTACTGCCAATAATGTTTTGTAGGTTTTCATTTGTGGTTCGGGGTTGGTTTAAAATTGGGGTGCAAATATAGATATGATTTAATGCCTTCATCCCCGAAAAACAGGTTGCGCCAAATCCGGCAGGGTCCGGAAGTGCCTGGTTTTTACACTATTCCAGTTCATTGGGGGCCTGGTTTATAGGATCTTCGTCCTGGCCGGCTGTAATCTTTTGCGATTGCCCTCTTTTGTAAAGAAGCCACAACAACCCGCTTGTTATTCCTGTACTAACAACAAGCGCAACATAATCGTTGCCTGTCCCAATTGTATCCGGATTCAACGTGATTGAATTCTGTTTATATAAATAAGATGCAATTACAGCTGCCGCGTTGTTTATGAAATGTGCGAGGATGGGAAGCCACAAAGATCCGCTCCATAAAAATAAATAACCGAGCATGACGCCAAGCAACATGCGCGGAACAAATCCATAAAACTGCATGTGCATTGCAGAAAATAAAATTGCTGTTGCCCACACGCCTGTGTGTTTGCCGCCCGACCACTCCGAAAAAATTCGCTGCAATATTCCGCGGAACAATAATTCTTCTCCTAATGCCGGCAACACCGCAATCATAATCATTGCATATACAAACTGAAACGGTGAATTGATAACCAAAAACTTTTCAGTTATCAGCGCAGCCTGTTCTTCTGTTGCTTTCATCTGCCGCTCAAGTCCTGCCAGCCATGATGGAAGCACCATCCGCGAGTTCAGGTCACCGATGAAATTGATCAATGGAACCGCTGCAATTAAAAGGATGAATACAGAAATAATGGAAATCCGGTTCGGTTTCCTGTTCAGACTTAGATAATCCGGGGCACTTGAACCAAAGGTGTAAGCCAGAAACAGGGCGGGCAGAATAAAGGTGCCAATCTCGCTGATCGTTTGAATGAGCTTTAAAACATCGATGGCAAGCGGATTGTCCAGGTCATTCAACAGTCCCTCAAGCTGTGTCGGATCAACGCCATAAACCACGGCAGCAAGCCCAAAAGCCACAATTGAGAAGAGAAATCCACCTATTATGGCCATTCCGATCGTCAATAAAAATTTAGATGAAGGCGAATTGCTCGCCCACATTGCCTTGAGTTGCATAGCGGGTTATATTTGCAGCGCGAAAGTAATGTTAGTTGATTAGTTTATTTGTTAATTATGTTGATTGGGAAAGCCAATTCTCAATAATTTCAATTATTCCACTTCGTTTTGGGCTGTTTTACTTCATCATTCAAAATTCCCTGCCTGCGTCAGGCAGGCGTGTTCAATATTCGATATTCATTTAACCCATATTTACTACCAATAAACGCTCAAACATCACATTAGACTATAATAATAATGAATAACGAACAAGGAATATCGAAGGTCGAACCGGCTGTTTCACTTCTTCATTCATCATTCCTTGTTCGACATTCGATATTCAATAAAAGACCTTGATTAAAATCGCCCACATATCCCTCCCCGACTTCCCCCTCCTTCTCGCCCCCATGGAGGACGTGAGCGATCCGCCGTTCCGTTATGTCTGCAAGAAAAACGGCGCTGATCTCATGTACACGGAATTTATCAGCAGCGAAGGGCTTATCCGTGATGCAGCAAAAAGCATGAAGAAGCTGGATATCTTCGAGTATGAACGACCCATCGGAATACAACTTTTCGGCGGAGACATTGGCCACATGCGCGAAGCTGCATTGATCGCAGAGCAGGCCAAACCAGATATCATTGACATCAATTATGGTTGCCCTGTGAAAGCCGTTGCCTGCCGTGGAGCCGGCGCTGCGCTGCTCCAGGATATTCCAAAAATGGTTTCCATGACGGAAGAAATTGTGAAAGCTGTTAAACTTCCTGTCACAGTAAAAACCCGCCTCGGCTGGGACGACAGCACAAAAAACATTGTTGATGTTGCTGAGCGGCTTCAGGATATCGGCATCTCTGCATTAAGTATTCACGGGCGCACGCGTAAACAGATGTATAAAGGGCCCGCAGACTGGACGCTGATCGCAGCCGTAAAAAACAATCCGCGCATGCGCATTCCGATTTTTGGAAACGGTGATGTAGATTCTCCTGAACGTGCATTGATGATGCGTGAAAGATACGGCGTGGATGGTGTAATGATCGGTCGCGCAAGCATTGGCTATCCGTGGATCTTTAATGAGATCAGACACTTTTTACAAACCGGAGAAAAACTTTCGGCGCCATCTATTGAACAACGCGTTGATGTTTGTCGCACACATTTGCTAAAAGCCATTGAATGGAAAGGAACCAAGGGCGGCATTCTCGAAACAAGAAGGCATTACTCAAATTATTTCAAGGGTCTGGATAATATAAAAGATTACCGGCTGAAGCTGGTGAC
>CAYHHK010000175.1:4255-6776 GCA_964356415.1 uncultured Flavobacteriales bacterium | reverse complement strand
GGACTTCCGGAATCTCCCATAACTCAATACAGTAATACTGTCATTCCTCCCGACACTTCGGGACGCAGAGAGGAATCTTTTGAAAAATCCCGAACTAGTCTAGCCTAAGGCCAGACTAGTTCGGGATGACAGCCATAAAGGTCAAAAGCGGGAGATGACTCCTGTCAAATTCAAGAAGCATGCTGCAATCTCCCAAGTGTAAACAATACAGTTTGTCATTCCGATCTCGGCTCAGACGAGAGAGGAATCCCTCAAACGGAGTTAACATGCATTAATACTGCTCCTTGGAATTTGGAAAATCTTTTTTCTTTACATCTGAGATATAATTCCCAACGGCCTTTTTTACATCATCATACAATGACATATATCGCCTTAAAAAACGGGGACTGAATTCATGGGTAATTCCAAGCATGTCGTGGGTAACGAGCACCTGACCGTCGACCGCCCCACCGGCTCCGATGCCGATGATCGGGATATCAACTTCCTTGGCAACTTCTCCTGCCAGCTTAGCCGGTATTTTTTCCAATACAATTGCAAAGCAACCAATGGAATCCAGCAATTTAGCATCCTCCATTAGACGTTTGGCCTCTTCCTTTTCTTTTGCTCTTACAACGTAGGTGCCAAATTTATAAATGCTCTGCGGGGTGAGTCCGAGATGGCCCATCACAGGCACTCCGGCAGACAATATACGCTCAATAGATTCTTTTACTTCCCTTCCCCCTTCCAGCTTTACGGCATGGGCGCCGCTTTCTTTCATTATTTTAATTGCAGAATTGAGCGCTTCTTTACTATTCCCCTGATAGGATCCAAACGGCAGATCCACCACCACCAGAGAACGTTTAACAGCACGCACAACAGAGGAGGCATGATAGATCATCTGGTCGAGGGTAATCGGCAGAGTAGTCTCATGCCCCGCCATTACATTGGATGCTGAATCACCAACTAGCAGTACATCAATTCCGGCTGCATCAAGGATCTTTGCCATTGAAAAATCATATGCCGTCAGCATGCTTATTTTCTCTCCCCGCTTCTTCATTTCCTGAAGTGTATGCGTGGTGATCTTTTTATCTTCAATCTTGGCTGTTGACATACTTGAGTGTATTGTAAGTGAACTTAGATTTAGTGCCCGGTTTACTTCGGCTCCTGGACAACATTTGACTTAGTTGTTGAAGATGACTTTAACTGCTTCTTTACAAGACGCAACGAATCGCGCAACATCTGGTTTTCTACCCTCAGGATAGCGACTTGTTCTACAAGTTTCAAGATAACATCGGATGTTCCAGAGGTTTGATCATTTTTGATTTCATCAGTATTGCCTCCGGCATTAGAAGGTTTTGCATTTGAAACGCCAGTAGTTCCCGAAGAATTCAATACCGGTGGAATAATTTTCCCATCATCTGACTTGGGTTCTTTTACAATGATGAAATCAACCCTTGCCTTGGTGGATGCGCCGATTGAAAAACCAATGTCGCCGGATTTGTAAGCGATCTCCGTAAATGACAAAAGGTATTTCTCATTTGCATAGATGTCGTAATTCCGCTTGGATGTTATCACCTCTATCAAATTGTACTGGCCAAGCTGATTGAGCGCATCTGATTCAACCCATCCTCCTGTTTTCGCCTCACCTGTTAGAAGCTTGAAACTCAATCCCACAAGCTGCTTCAGGCGGTACTGCCCTTTAGGATTGAACTCAAAAATAAATGCACCTGATGCATCCTCCTGTGCCATAAAGATCAGGCCTATGGCCGCTTCAGGATTTTTGGAATCTTCCAGTTTCATCGATGCAACCAGGCTAAATGCAGCCAACTTGTTATTCCACTTCGGGAAAATTGAATATCCGCTGGCAGTATTTTTCCGCCGCAACAAATATTCCCCGTCTTGTATCAGGAATAAATTATCTGATGTGCTCATATTGCGCCAAACGTCTTTGTCATCGTCAAACTGATCACTGAAAACCTGTACAGGGAATTCTTCTTTGATCAGCTGCGGTTTCGCCAACATGGGAATCAGCAAAAAGAAAACTGCACTTTTAATTAATTTATTTATCATCAGGGAATCATCTTCGGATCAAACCTACAGGATTTTTTTCAAAGCACAAACAAATGAAACCGGAATCACAAAATTGCATATATTCACATCTGCATCCCGATAGCTATCGGGATTGCAAATCAGAATTTCCACTATCATGGTGAAAGCAGAATTCCAAGTTAAGAATAGGTTTGACAATTAACGCATTCATATTCCACGGATTTTTTAGCTTTGCACCCCCGATGAAAAAAATCAGCTTCATTATTGTGCTATCAGCCTTCCTGGCCGGTTGCTCAACAGATTTTGAAACCATTGCGCCATGGAAGGAAACAATGGTGGTGTATGGCCTGCTAAATCCGAATGATACAATTCAATATATACGCATTAGCAAGGCATACCTTGGCGAAGGCAATGCATTGGTGATGGCCCAACAGGGCGATTCAATATATTATGGCGATGTGCTTGATGTAAAGATGGAACGTTTCCTGAACAA
>CAYHHK010000175.1:0-4155 GCA_964356415.1 uncultured Flavobacteriales bacterium | reverse complement strand
CAGTTTACAGTCTGGACTGGATGCTTACCGACAAAATTTCAATTCCTGATGTGGAAGCCGAGATCCGTTTCCCTTTTGTATCATCTGATCTTTATCGAATACTGGGAGACAACATAGCAGTTGACCCAAATAAAACCCGCCATCTTGCTGCTAACCCTGTCGATGTTTATCTCTCAGCAGGCACAGAAGAACTCTACACCTACATGCAGGTCACACAGGAGAACACAGGCATTATTCAGGACAGGCCACTTTATACAAACATTGAGAATGGCATTGGCCTTTTTACCTGCAGAAATACCCGTAAAATCAGCGTGAACCTTCACCCTGATGCCTATGCAGCGCTGGATACCAGCATCTATACCAAAAACCTCAATTTTACCCATTAAAAGGGGCGAAAAATAGAGGACTGACATAATTACCTGTTCCTGTCAGTGGCATAATGGTTGACAAACGGGAATCACCAAATTTAAAATTCTAAAATATAATAATATGAAAAAAGTAATAGGTATTGACCTTGGAACAACTAACAGCTGCGTTTCAGTTATGGAAGGCAATGAGCCTGTAGTTATTCCAAACAGCGAAGGTCGCAGAACAACGCCGAGCATCGTTGCATTTCTTGAAAACGGCGAACGTAAAGTCGGTGATCCTGCAAAACGTCAGGCAATCACAAATCCGCGCAATACAATTTCTTCCATCAAAAGATTTATGGGAGAAACTTTTGACCGTGTAACGAAAGAGGCAGAACGTGTTCCTTATAAAGTTGTGAAGGGCGACAACAACACACCCCGCGTTCAGATTAACGACCGCATGTACACTCCGCAGGAAATTTCTGCAATCGTTCTTCAGAAAATGAAGAAGACTGCTGAAGATTATCTGGGTCATGAAGTGAATGAAGCCGTAATCACCGTTCCTGCATATTTCAATGACTCACAACGTCAGGCAACAAAAGAAGCCGGTGAAGTGGCAGGCTTGAAAGTGCTGCGCATCATCAATGAACCAACTGCTGCAGCGCTTGCATATGGTCTCGACAAGAAACACAAAGATGAAAAGATCGCCGTATTCGATTTGGGTGGCGGAACATTTGATATTTCTGTGCTTGAACTCGGCGACGGTGTGTTCGAAGTAAAATCAACAAATGGTGATACTCATTTGGGTGGTGATGACTTCGACCAGAAAGTGATTGACTGGCTGGCTGATGAATTCAAAAAAGACGAAGGCCTCGACCTGAAAAAAGATCCAATGGCATTGCAGCGTTTGAAAGAAGCAGCAGAGAAAGCAAAGATCGAGTTGTCGAGCTCTACTGAAACTGAAATCAATTTGCCTTACATCATGCCGGTAGATGGTGTTCCAAAACACTTAGTAAAGAAACTCACCCGCGCAAAGTTCGAACAACTCTGCGACGACCTGATCCAACGTACACTCACCCCTTGCAAAAAAGCACTGGAAGATGCAGGTATTCAGCCAAGTCAGATTGATGAAGTTATTCTGGTGGGAGGATCAACACGCATTCCCGCAATACAAGCTCTGGTAGAAAAGTTTTTCGGCAAAACTCCGCACAAAGGAGTAAATCCGGATGAAGTGGTTGCAGTTGGTGCAGCAATTCAGGGCGCCGTATTGACAGGAGAAGTGAAAGATGTGTTGTTGCTTGATGTAACACCGCTCAGCATGGGAATTGAGACCATGGGAAATGTGTTCACCAAAATGATTGAATCGAATACAACGATCCCTACAAAGAAAACAGAAACGTTTTCTACAGCAAGCGACAACCAGCCAAGCGTTGAAATCCATATCCTGCAGGGCGAACGTTCCATGGCGAAAGACAACAGGACCATCGGAAGGTTCCATTTAGATGGTATCCCTCCTTCACCACGCGGAGTACCTCAGATCGAAGTGATCTTTGATATCGATGCAAACGGAATACTTCACGTCACCGCAAAAGATAAAGCCACAGGCAAATCACAAAACATCAGAATTGAAGCAAGCAGCGGACTGAGTGATGCAGAAATTAAGAAGATGAAAGCGGAAGCCGAAACAAATGCTGAAGCAGACCGAAAAGCGAAAGAAGAAGTAGAAAAGATAAACCAGGCAGACCAGCAGATTTTCGCAACTGAAAAGCAACTGAAAGAATACGGCGACAAACTTTCTGCAGGAAATAAAGAAGCCATTCAGAAAGCGCTGAGTGATCTGAAGGACGCTCACAAAGAGAAAGACCTTGCAAAAATCGAAACCGCTATGGGCTCACTCAACACAGCATGGCAGGCAGCGAGCGAGGAAATGTACAAAGCTACACAGAATGCCGGCGGTACAGCAGGAGGACCTGCTGATGCAAACACGCAACAACCCAACCAGGGCAACGGACAAAAAGCTGATGGCGATGTAACTGATGTGGACTTTGAAGAAGTAAAGGAAGATAAGAAGTAAGAAACAGGTGTGCATATTTGCAATCCCGATAGCTATCGGGATGCTGATGTGAGACATCGGAAGAATAGTATAGAGAAGGAAATCAGAAATGGTTTCCTTTTTTATTTTGAGAGAAGCGAAGTATCAGGTGAAGGCTTCCCATCAGGGTTAGGGTGCGCAAATGAATTATTAATGGTTTCACCTCAAACCAAAAAAGAAAAACAAGTAAAAAGGTTTGTTAAGGAATAATGCAAGGTCCGAATCTGCATATCTGCACATTTACCTGATGTAATTCTTCGCCCCGAAAAGATTGATGTCCACATCACGCATCAGCCGGTTGTAATAATCCTGCTTGGGGAGGTAGTAGATATCATATCCTTTACCAATAAAATAAAGCAACGAATCCTGCCTGATGTAATCGCGGATCTGGATATCCATTTCTGATACACCATTTCTTTGCAGGTAAAGCTGGTTGTACCACCTGCCGCAAACAACCAAGGACTTTCTTCTCAAAGTATCGAATGACTGCAACAGATCAGAGGTAAAATTCATTCCGTTTGTCCTCCGTGATTCATAGGACATCATGGGGCCGTCAAGCACATCCACACTCAATTTTTCTTCCCCCTGGTTGAAGGTAAACGACACCGATGAAGCAGTCGCTGCATCCTCCCGCTCAACGGGGCTGATGTTGAAAATGAATGAGGAAAGAATCAGCATGATGGCAAGAAATGAAAATGCTTTGCTGTAGAGGTATTTTCCAAAAATCAATATCACAAAAGGAATCATCGGTACCAGGTAGCCGGATTCCATCGGCACTTTTAAAAATGCGATGATGTAAAGGTCAATGGCAAGGAGCCATGCCACCACATATTTTTCATTGATACTCCTTGGAAATAAATATTTACGTGTAGAAACTCCGTGAGGAAGAAAAAAAACAGCAACAGAAATAAACAGTGCCGACAACCCAACCAAACCCCATGTCTCAATGAAAAATTTATAGAGCACTTTTGAAATGGAAGGGTATGGTAAATCATAATACATGAAGAACTGACTTCCATACCTCGAATAAACAGGGTAGAACAGCAAAGCCCCAACCACAAGGGTGGTGATAGTCAGCTTCAAAACCCGCAAAATATTTCCCCTCCTCTCCCCTGCCTGCAATATCATGATGGCAAACGGAATAAGCATTGCACCGCTGGTGAGGCGGCAACCGATGGCAATGCCGAGGAACAGTCCGGCGAGGACGGCATTGTATCGTGCCACGCAATATAAACTGATGAGCATGAATGACAGCGCCCATACATAGTCAATGGTCGTGGTACTGTTGATATAGATGATAGGAACAAATGCAAGTGCCGCAGATGCCAGGAATTCATATTTGAATTTCCACGTCTTGAGTGTTAGTGCAAAAAACAAGATCCCGATTGTGCTGATGATGGCCGTGAGAAGATTCAACCTCCATGCTGTTCCATTATAAAAAAGAGAGCATATAAATTCCTGTACTGGATAACCGGGAAAGCGGGAGACTTCATAAACACCTGTTGTGGCAATATTGCGTGCGATGATTGCCACAGACCATGAATCACCATCCAGTCCGTACCCCTGCGAAAGAAAAGGAAGGCGAGAAAGAAAAATGGCCAGTGCAAAAAGCCAGAATTTAAATGAGTCGGATTTGAAGAAGCGTTCCAATGTAGGAAAGTAAAAAGTATTAAGTATTGAGTATTGAGTATTGAGTATTGAGTATTGAGTATTGAG
>CAYHHK010000174.1:4017-6817 GCA_964356415.1 uncultured Flavobacteriales bacterium | reverse complement strand
ATTCCGGGATTCCCGAACTACTCAGAAAACAAGGTGTTGAAATTTCATACACCGCCCTTTCCGCAGGGGATTATTTACTCAATGACCAAATTTTAATTGAAAGGAAGACAGCCGCAGACTTTATTCAATCATTGCTTGATAACCGGCTGTTCAATCAATGTTCACGACTTAAGAAATGGCCAGGTCGAATATTAATACTCATTGAAGGTGATCCTTTTTCAACAGGCCGTAATATTTCTGAGGAGGCAGTAAGGGGCACTTTAAATTCAATAATGGTTACCTGGCAAATTCCGGTAATGTATTCACGGAGCAAGGAAGATACGGCGAAAATTTTGTTGGATCTTGAGAAGCAGTCCAAATTTAAATCAGAATACGTTCGCTTACGAAAAGGGATTAAGCCAAAAAGGATGAAGAACCAGTCCTTGTACTTTTTACAAGGCCTTCCTGCCGTTGGACCCCAACTCGCCGGCAGGCTTTTATTGCATTTTGGCAATATTAAAAAAGTGATGAATTCGGAAGTTGATGATTTAAGAAAAGTTGAAGGGATAGGAAAAACCAAAGCTGAAAAAATAGTTAAATTTATTTCTGAAGTTATAACTCCCTGAAAATGGATGCGAACAACGTTTCCTTTTTTCATTATCATATAACAACCGATAATGAAATATTAGACAGTAAATTCAATATAACCAACAGTGCCCGGCTTGATCTTGAGCGAATGGGATCAAAATTGATGGAAGGTAAAAATTGCATCCGGGAGCTCCAGGCATTTATAAGGAAGTACCCTGATATTCCTGCATTCAAGAATTATCTCTCGAATGCGTACAACAATAAGGGAGAGGTTGTTAAAGCCAGAAAAGTAAACCATGAGATTGTCAGGCTTCATCCGGAATATTTATATGGGAAAGTGAATCTTGCAAATGAATTTATCACGGAATTACAATTTGAAAGGGTTCCCGGGGTACTGGGTCAGCTATTTGAATTACAAGACCTCTATCCCGAACGTAAAACCTTTCATATAGGCGAGGTGCTTTCATATAATTCAACAGCGATTTTGTATTTCATCCGTATTGGGAACCTGGAAGCTGCGAAATCAAGATTACATGCCCTGGAAAAAGTCGCAAATAAGTTTGATCGCAATGAGGAGATCGAACTTTTACGAGAAGAGCTTGATAAATCCGGTCGCACCGGAAGCAGTCCTTTAACAGAGCGGAATGCGAAAAGAAAAAGACAGCGCAAGACAGATAAATGGAGGATCGAACCACCGGTATTTGAAAATCCGGAAGTTTTGCTTCTCTATGAAGTGGATATGCTTATCACTGAAGATGAGATCAGCAGCATTCTTGAATTGCCTCGTGAATCCCTGATCCGGGACTTATGTCTTGTTCTCCAGGATAGCATTGAACGGAAAGAATATTTCGAAACTGCGATTGACTATAGCATGGAGAATCAAAGCTTCCCATTGCATGCGCTGTTTTTTCTGTCTGAGTTAAAAGCAACTGAAAGCCTTCCCACAATTTTTGAACTTGCCAGGCAGAAGGAACCCTATTTCGATTTCTGGTTTGGTGATTATCTAACTGAGGGCTTTTGGGAAATACTCTATCATATTTGCGGCGGAAATCTTTCGTCTCTTATGGCGTTGATGAAGGAACACGGGCTCTACAAGTTTGTTCGGACAGAAATAACAGTTTGTGTTTCTCAAATTGCCCTGTTTCATCCTGAGAGGAGAATTGAAGTGATTGACTGGTTCAGGGGTCTATCGGAATTTTATTTAACAAACATTGAAGGGGATTTTATAGATAAAGAAGAAATCGGACTAATGATTTGTTCTTTGATTGATCTTGGCGCACCTGAATTAAACGGAACAATTAGGGAACTTTATGACGCAGATCTGGTCTTTATTGGAATCCCGGGTGATCTCAAAACCGTCCTGAATGCCAACAGTCAAGACAGAAAAAGTGATTCTAAAAGAAAAATCCATTCTATTTTTTCCCGGTATGAATATATTCTTGGCTCCTGGTTATATTACAATGAAGAAGACGAGGATGATTTTTCATTGCCCATATTGAACTTACCGGTTCGATCGGAACCAAAGATTGGGAGAAACGATCCGTGCCCCTGTGGTAGTGGCAAGAAATTTAAAAAGTGTCATGGGGCAGTGAATCATCAATTCGACATTAAATGAAATGGCCCCGAAGCAGAGCTGCGAGGAATTCTTTTGATTAAATCAAGTGGCAATGCGGGAAGTGTCTCTGTTTAAATCTTGACATGCACTCGCTCACCTCTTCCCTAAGGGGCGCTCACGCACTCGTATTCTTTAGCCAGGGTTAAGCATGGAAAGACTCAAATACGAAAAAGTTAATTTTCAAATTGAGGCGCTACCGCAATGTGTGAATATTGTAACAAAAAACACAAGTTATGTAACACATGAGGCGCGATCAGTTCCCACTTTTGCAGTGTGAAAACTCATTCACAAATGAACTGCCAGAAGCAGGAAACTAAAAACAAAATATTATGGGAAATTTACTTTATGTAGTCGCGGTGATTTTAATTCTCAGTTGGGCTATAGGATTTGTTGGGTATGGCGTTGGGGGGATTATTCACATACTCCTTGTGATTGCAATTATTGCTGTAATACTAAGGGTGATACAGGGGCGAAAGCCGTTGTGAAGGGAGAGGAAGTCAAAAATCAAAAGTTAGAAGTTAAAAGTCATAAGGAACAGACAGCTGTATGAAGACAGTAGACAATAGACAATAGACAATAGACAATAGACAATAGACAATAGACAATAGACAATAGACA
>CAYHHK010000174.1:0-3917 GCA_964356415.1 uncultured Flavobacteriales bacterium | reverse complement strand
ATAATTAATAATTAAAAAAATAAAAAAAATGAATTCAGGAAAAACAGTATTGGGAATTTTAGCAGGTGTAGCTGCTGGTGCAATTTTGGGAATCTTATTGGCTCCGGATAAAGGATCTGAGACGAGGAAGAAGATTTCAAAAAAAGGTTCTGACACGATTGATGATCTGAAATAAAAATTCGATGATCTTCTTAAAACGATCAATGAGAAAATTGAAGGTGTGAAAGAAGAAACGGGTGACCTTTACGAAAAAGGGAAAAGCAAAGCAGAAGCAATAAAGGATGCCGCTTCCATGAACTAGGTCATTATGGAAAAAGCAAATCTTATCGAACCCCTGCTGGTTCGGGCGGAGGAATATGGAAAGACTGCTTATGAATTGATAAAACTCAAAGCACTCAATAAAACTGCTGACGTAACATCCACACTGATTTCACGCGGTGCCGTTGTGCTGGCAATTTCCATCTTCATTGTGCTGGTCAACATCGGGCTTTCGCTCTGGCTGGGTGATATTCTCGGGAAAACGTATTACGGTTTTTTCTGCGTCGCAGGTTTTTATGCACTCATAGGAGTTATCCTATATTATTTCATGCATGACACAATAAAAAAACGCATTGGCAATTCGCTGATTGCACAAATGTTCAGCTGAAGCAGCATGAAACAAATAACCACCATCGATGAATTAAATGATGCCATTCAACTGCTGGAAATAAAACATGCAGGAGAAACAATGCTGTTGAAAGACCAACTTAAGATTACTTATGAAAATTTAAGACCGGTAAACCTGATTAAAAATACATTTCGCGACCTGGCAACTTCGTCTGGTAATAAGGAAGGTATTTTTGAATCAATACTGAGCAATTCTGCGGGCTACGTTTCAAAAATAATATTGACAGGTTCCTCACTCAATCCCCTGAAAATAATATCAGGAAAACTGTTGCAATTGCTGGTCACTACTGTCATCTCACAAAATGCAGGTGGAATAAAAAGGGCAGCTGCCGGTCTCTTCAATAAAACAGTCAGCAGGAAGGATAAAGTTGAAACTTGAAAACCGATCTTAATTTTCCTTTTTATGCGAAAGCTTCTCTGGTCGTAATAGGCTTGTTTGCATTCATTGCCATGTTGTATATCGGTCAAAGCATCGTGGTTCCATTGGTTTATGCCCTGCTCATTGCCATTGTGCTTCATCCTTTGGTTAATTTTTTGACAAAAAGAAAAATCAACAATGCAATTGCGATCACCTTAATACTTGTATTTGTCATTGCATTTGTGATACTGTCAGTTATGCTCTTTTCTTCCAAGATTATTCAGTTCTCCGATGCATTCCCGCAACTCATTAAAAAATTCAGCGAGCTTACCGTGGTAACTGTAGATTGGGTTTCAAATACCTTTCATATCAGCACCCGCAAAATAAATTTGTGGATCACAGAGAAGAATGCGGCGCTGTTGAATGAAAGCGGTTCCATCATCGGGCAAACCATTTTATCCACCGGAAGTGCATTGATCGTGATAGTATTAATTCCCGTATACACTTTCATGATTTTATTATACAGGCCGTTGCTCCTTGAGTTCATTCACAGGTTATTTAATCCAAGCAATCATGGAGAAGTGGTCGAAGTGCTTGCTGCCACTAAAAAAATTGTGCAGAGTTACCTTATTGGTTTGCTGCTCGAATTGCTCATTATAGCCACGCTAAACTCCGTAAGCTTACTGATCATTGGAATCGAGTACGCCATATTACTTGGTGTAATCGGTGCCGTGCTTAATGTGATTCCTTATATAGGGGGAATCATCGCAGTTACCCTGCCGATGCTCATTGCCCTTGCAACGAAATCACCGGCTCATGCATTGCTTGTGCTTGCAGCCTACATTTTTATCCAGTTCGTTGATAACAATTTTATTATCCCAAAAATCGTTGCATCAAAAGTAAAGATTAATGCACTGGTTTCAGTTGTGGTGGTTCTTGCCGGCGGTGCATTGTGGGGTATTCCGGGAATGTTTCTTTCCATTCCCCTTACGGCCATACTCAAAGTTATATTTGACCATGTGGAATCATTGAAACCATGGGGATTCCTGTTGGGAAATATTGTTTCAACAAAATCCAATCTGAAACTGGATTTTATCAAAAGAAGAAAAGCCGGGTGAAACAGGAAGACTATTGAAACGAACCAACGCATTACTTCCCCCATCCTGTAAAAATAAAAATATCAAAAATGAAAATTGCTAATCCCGTAATCAAAGTAAAAGGCTTTGCAACGAAGCAATCCATTAAGCTGAGTGAAAAAACAATTGCAAGGACAGAAGCAGCAAACAATGTCCTGACCAATATTGCTGATGTTTTTTTATTTATTGCCCGCATTGTAAGGGAAACATTTACACGCAATTTTGAAACAAGAGAATTTCTGCATCAGTGTTTCCAAATCGGCAATAAAACATTGCCACTGATATCAATCACAGGAACAATCATGGGACTGGTACTAACGATCCAGTCGCGTCCGGTACTTGTAGAATTCGGAGCAGTAACGTTGCTGCCGGGGATGGTTGCAGTATCGCTGATCAGGGAAATGGGACCTGTTATTACTGCATTGATATGTGCGGGAAAAATAGGTTCCGGCATGGGCGCTGAACTGGGTTCCATGAAAGTAACTGAGCAAATTGATGCGATGGAAGTTTCGTCAACCAATCCAATGCGTTTTCTGGTGGTTACCCGGGTTCTTGCAGCCACAATGATGATTCCATTGCTGATCCTGTATGCAGATGCGCTTGGAATTTTAGGAAGCTGGGCCGGGGCCAATATCAAAGGAGATGTATCATTTGTCTTATTCTTCTCACAGGCATTCAGCCATGTTGAGTTTATGGATTTTTTTCCGGCGGTTATTAAGTCCTTCCTTTTCGGAGCTGTAATCGGGCTGGTCGGGTGTTACAAAGGATACAATGCAGGACGCGGAACAGAGAGTGTCGGCATTGCTGCGAATTCAGCCGTTGTATTGGCTTCATTGCTGGTAATCATTGTAGACATGATTGCCGTTCAAATCACTGACCTGCTATGATGGAAACGGAAAATAACACCCATAGAGAAACACAGGTCATTGAAATAAAGAACCTGAAGAAATCATTCGGAAGCCAGGAAGTTTTATCGGATGTATCGCTGAACCTATCACAGGGTGAAAATTTAGTCGTGCTTGGAAAATCCGGAACGGGTAAGTCAGTCCTTATCAAATGCATCGTAGGCCTGCTCAATTTTGAAGGAGGAACAATTGATGCCTTTGGAAAAAGCGTAACCGGTTTAAGCCGAACTGAACTCGCAGAACTCAGACAGAAGACAGGTTTTCTTTTTCAGAGCGGAGCATTGTATGATTCAATGTCGGTGAAGCAAAATCTTGAGTTCCCGCTACGAAGAACAAAAAGGGAACTTACCGAAAAGGAGATCAGCGAAAAAGTGGCGATGGTTTTGGAAAATGTCGGTCTGGCCGATGCATTAAATAAAATGCCGTCACAGCTTTCGGGTGGGATGCGAAAGCGGATCAGTCTGGCACGAACGATTATAGTTGACCCGATGATTATCCTCTACGATGAACCCACAACCGGACTTGACCCTGTTACCTCTGATGAGATCAGTACGTTGATCAACGAGGTACAGAAAAAGTATAAAACGTCTTCCATCATTATCACGCATGACATCAATTGTGCCCGGACTACGGCCAATCGGGTGGTCATGCTGCAGGACGGGAAAGTTTATAAGGAAGGAGGAATCAGTGAGTTTGAAGAATCCACGGATCCGCTGATTGAATCTTTTTTTAGGAGTAAGGAAGTGAGGAAGTGAATGGTTGGTTGGGTGATTAAGTGATTAAGTGATGAAGTGATGAAGTGATTAAGTGATTAAGTGATTAAGTGATTAAGTGTTAGCAGTTTAAGAATAA
>CAYHHK010000173.1:0-6914 GCA_964356415.1 uncultured Flavobacteriales bacterium | reverse complement strand
GTGTAATTCGTGGCAAAATACTTAACGGTAATATTGTGGCATTCTTGTTTTTATAAGATTCCACCAAGCTTTGCTTTGAGGTGAATCATTCATTGCCAGCAAGACAGAAGGAAACACTAAGTAAAACCGGATTCCGAATTCTTTATTTTCTAATTATCCCACTACCAAGAAAATTGTAACTTGCCCGGAGAATTTTTTAAGGGATACTTTAATTATAGAGGGATGAAAAAATTTTTGCTGATCATTTTATTAGTGTCTGTATCGCTGATGGCATCAGCACGACGCTATTATACAGGCATTGGTTTTCGTGCAGGAAAATTCAGCACAGGAGTCACATTTAAACATTTTTACAATACAGACAATGCGACAGGAATTCAAATTGATGCAATGTATAGTAATATGTCGGCCGATGGCTTTACGCTTAAGGGCTATTATTTGAAGCAAATTCCATTTAAAATCCCTATAATTCAACTACCTTTAGATTTAGTTTTGGGAGGAGGATTACATGCTGCATATTTTCCATTTCAAAATGACAATGGCTATTATAAAAGAGTGAATGCTGATAGTATTTATCGCTATCCAAACTCAGTTGTTTCCATTGGCATTAATGCAACTGTACAAATTGAATATAGGATTCCCTTAAAGAAAGTTCCGTTTACCTTTTCAATTGACTGCAATCCATTTTATGAATTCTATAAACGAGGTCCTGAGTGGCTTGATTTTGGCGCATCATTGAGGTATGTGTTTTAAGAATTCAGAAAAATGTTTTCTAATGGCTTCAAGAGATTGTAATAATCGCACTTCTCCTTTTCCGCCGATTATTTCATAGTTGAATTTTCGAGCTTCCAGTTCCCGTTTATACCAGTCGAAAAAAAACTCCCTCCTCTGGGGATTTTCCCTTACGTCGTCCTGCTGAAATGGAATGTCTGGAAGGGTTAGCAGAAAAAGGTCATACCGGTGAGTTTCGATCATTTCTTCTATCCACCCCGGTGATGTTTTAAAAACATCTTCACACCACACTTTAGCAACAATCAATTCTGTGTCGCAGAACAAAAACCCGTTAGCTGATCTTAGTAATTCATTTTCGGACTTGATCTGCTTATGTGTACAATGCAAGATGTCCTCCAGTTCATATTTTCTATTGAGTTTAGAAATATAATTTCTGGCAAACTCAGGAACCCATGAAGTCCTGAAATGCATTGCAAGTTCCATGCACAGGGTTGTTTTCCCTGAGGACTCCGGACCAATCAGCGCAATTTTTTTTATACCATTATGCATTTAGCGCAATTTTCTTCTTCCACTCATTGTATCCTTTTAGGGCAAGCAGGATAAAGACAAAATAAAGTGCTGCTGTAATGTGCAGATTCTTAAAGATATACATTCCCGAATAGATGATATCAGCCACGATCCAAACGATCCAGTTCTCAATTTTCTTCTTTGCCACCATCCATTGTGCAATGAGACTCATGGAAGTAAGGAACGAATCAAGGTAGGGTAATGAAGCATCTGTGGCCTTCATCAGCACTGTTCCAATCGCGAGGGTAGAGACCAAACAAATCACCACAAGTGATATACCAACTTTCCAGCTAATTGCAGTAATTTGGAAGTCATTCTGTATTGTTGATTTTTTCCATTGTACCCATCCATAGGCCAGCAACAGTACATAGAAAACCTGCAGTATCGCATCTGCATACAGCTTTTCCCTGAAAAACAGAATGCCGTATAACCCAACATTGACAAGGCCTGCAGGAAAGCACCATATATTTTTTTTGATGGTCAGCCAGACTCCTGCAATTCCGGAAAGGGTTCCGAAAATTTCAAAAAGTGATAGCTCTTGACCCCAGATTTCCATGCGTCAAATGTGTGCGAAGTTTATTGAGAAATTCAAGTCTGATTCAAAGATATTCATCCTGTAGACAGAAAGTATTGTTTAGTTTGCTGCTCACTGCGAAGGTCTAATTTTTTTAACGAAATTAAAGTACACACATTGAATCAGGAAAACGCTGCTCCTGCACCATCGTTATTATCGGTATTTATCAAATCGATAGATGTAAAAATTAAGAAAGCGGAATACCGTGAAGTAACCAAACCCGTTTTTTTTAGTTTTATTTCGCCAAATACTGACGCACTCATCTGTTTTAACAAGGGAGTTTATTTTCAGGGGAAAGAGCAAACTCCTCTCAAGGAAGGCTCGTTCTATTTTATTCCCCGCGGCCAAAGGGTAAATCTTGGTACAGGGCCATTGTCAGGCAAAGATCCCGAAAATGTTGATACATGGAAACATGACAGGATTAGTGAAGACTATACGATACCGGTTAGTGCAAAAGGTGAATTGGAAAGAATACCCCATTTGATCAGTTTTGTTTCTTTTGAATCCATCCTCTACAATGCCTTTCCGTTCTTTCCATTGCTCGAGCTTCCTTCATTTAGTATTGCGCAGGATAAAGAATTATCTCACTTAATGAGAGAAATATGCATCGAGAATGAAGAGAACCGTTTAGGGAGGAATGTGATTTTGAAAAATTACCTGAATGAAATGATAGTTCTGTTATTCAGGTATATAGAATCAAAGCCCGAACTTAGAAAGCCAATTGAAAAACTGAACTACCTCACTGATGTCCGTTTGATCAGCATTGTAAAATACATCGAGGAGAACCTCGAAAAAGAACTCTCCAATTCGGCCATTGCGAAAGTTGCCCATGTTTCTGATGATTATGTTGGCCAGTTTTTCAAATCACTTACGGGTCGCACATTACAGGACTATATTGAGAATCAACGCCTCGATCGCGCCATGCAGTTGCTCAAAACAATTCCAAACAGTGTGCAGGAAGTTGCAGCAATGATAGGCTTCAGGGATGCAGCTTATTTCAGCCGCAGGTTCAAAATGAGGTTTGATGTGAACGCGAATGCCGTTCGTCAGGGTAAGACTCAGCTGGTCTGAAAGGAGTGAATGGCATCAGCCATTTCTGCTATGATGCCCGGGTCTTTTTCAATATAGTTTCCGACCACAATTACATCAGCACCTGCCGTGCAAAGTTCGAGTGCTTTTTCAGGGGTTTTAATACCACCGCCAACGACCAAAGGCATATCCACATTTTTACTCACTGCTTCAATCATACTGCGACTGATGGTATGACGCGCTCCGCTTCCGGCATCCATGTAAAGCAACTTGAGGCCCAGAAGTTCACCGGCCCAGGCAGTACTTACAGCTATGTCGTTTTTATCGTGAGGAATAGGCAGCGTATTGCTCATGTAAGTCACAGAGGTAAGGTGCCCGGGATCAACGAGCATGTAGCCGGTAGAAATAACCTCCAGGGAACTAGCCTTCAATAATGGTGCTGCAAGTACTTGCTTGCCGATGAGCATGTCTGCATTGCGGCCGCTGATGAGAGAAAGAAAAAGAATGGCATCGGCATGATTGCTGATCTGCATGGTATTTCCGGGAAACAACACTAGCGGAATTGAACAATGCTTTCGTAATATATGAAGACAGGAATCAAGGGAACTGTTCATGAGCAAGCTGCTCCCGACAAATAAAAAATCAACTCCTGCATCTGCTGAAGCTTTTGCAACAACTTCTGCAGCACGTTCATCGGTTTTATCAGGATCAACGAGGACAGCAAACAACTTTTTTGAAGTCTTTCTTGCAGCTTTGAGTTGTGAATAGATGCTCATGGTTGCCAAAGATAGTGATTCTGAATAAAGTCACAGGATTAAGGGTGGATCTTCGTTTCAACCAATACCATGTTCCTAAAAATGTCACGCAAAGGTGCAAAGCCCGTGAAATTTTATTGGATTTTATTTCCTCTTAGCGTGAGATTTTCAATTAAGCATTAACGCACCACGTAATCAGCAAATCTTCCACCAGTTTATAACTCAACGCATAATTTTTCTGAAAACCATTCTTCCTAACCGAAGCATTCGCTTTTCCCGAATCACTGAATTCAAAAGGGGAAACAATAAGATGTTCTTTAAAAATAAGTTCACCAATACTGTGCATTTTAAAAAGCACCTCTTTCACTCCCCAAATGACAAATAGTTTTTCAAGCTTGTTTTTTCCGGCGATAAATATTTCCTCTTCTTCAGAAACAAATTTGTGGGCAATTTTTTCAATGCGGGGATGAATACGCTCAAGATCAATACCAACGGAGTGTGAATCGGAAATGATAAACCCGGCATATTCCTTTGTATGGGAAATGGAAATGTGCGCAGATGAATTTTCCAGGTATGGTTTGCCGGATTCATTGTAGCCTATGAAAAAACTCCTGTTGAGTTTTTTCAATAGCATGCGGATGCAGATCCATTCTTTTTTTCTGGCTATGTGTGTGAATGAATTGATTTTTTCAATATCAGTCGCAGAAAGCGAAGCCAGCCTCATTAGTTCATCCACGTCTTCGTCCATTTTCCAGATGGTGATCTGAAAATTATTTTCATCCCGAGAAAAGAAGAGAGGCATGATTCTGAAAATTTATTTCTGATAAAACCCCAACTCTTCAATCCGTTCCAGCACGCTTTCGTTTAACATGTACCGTACATCCTTTTTCTTCCGGATACTATTACGGATAAATGTTGCAGAAATTTCCATCACAGGAACTTCTTTGACCAGCTTTACACGGGGATGGGAATGGAATTCTGTTTCTCCTGCATTCAATCGTGGATAAACATAAATCATGCACAATTCTAAAAGTATTTTATATTCTTTCCACTGATCAAATGTGCTTAGGTTGTCCTCTCCCATGATAAGGACAAATTCATTCGCCGGATATTTTTCTTTTAGAAATCGAATGGTGTTGATGGTATAACTCGGCTTGGATAATTTAAATTCAACATCACTGGCTTTAATTTTTTTATTGTTACCGATTGCCAGCTTCACAAGTTCTAGCCTGTGGTAATCCTGAAGCATGTCCGTTGTCATCTTCAATGGGTTGCGCGGAGAAACCACCATCCATACTTCATCCAGGTCAGAAAACTCGGCCATGTATCCGGCTATGACCATGTGCCCGATATGAACAGGATTGTAAGAGCCGGGGTAGATACCAATGAGCATGAGAATAGTTATTCGTTATCCGTTATTTGTTATACGGAAGGTCATCAGGGAACTATCAGAAATTCTTTAACAAGTGCTTTCGCTTGTTCGAGGGCATGTTCCAGTGTGTCGTTCACGATGATATGATCAAACTTGTCTGCATAAGTGAGTTCCAGTTCTGCCTTTGCGATCCTGATGGCAAGTGATTCGGGAGATTCTGTATTGCGGTCTGTGAGCCTTTTACGCAGTACCTCTACTGACAATGGTTTTATAAATACTGCAAGCAGGCTTTTGCCATAAATTTTTTTGATGTTCATTCCGCCTTCTACGTCCACATCAAATGCCACGACTTTATTCTCATTCCAGATCCGTTCAATCTCAGATTTCAAAGTACCGTAATATAAATCTGTATAAACTTCCTCCCATTCTACAAACTGATCCGTTTCAATTTTCTTTTTGAATTCCGGCACTGTTAAAAAATGATAGTCTTTTCCATTTACTTCTGAGGCTCTTTTCTTTCTTGTAGTTGCAGAAACAGAAAAACTAAGCTGAGGAAAATGTTCAAGCAGGTGCCGGGTAATGGTTGTCTTCCCACTGCCCGACGGACCACAGAATAATATTAGTTTGCCTTCTTTCAATCGAATTGCCGGTTGATTGGTTGATTAGTTAATTAGTTGAATAGTTGATTGGTTGAAGTACTTTAATTTTAAGCAGAATTATTCTATGAATTATTGGGCTGTTAACCAATAAACAAATCAACCAATCAACGATTTAACAAGTACGCCAACTAAAGAATATTCATCATCAGTTCCTTGATCTTCTCCAGCTCGTCTTTCATCTGTACAACGAATTTCTGAATCACAGCATCATTGGCTTTTGCACCTAGCGTATTTATCTCGCGACCCATTTCCTGTGTTATGAAACCAATTTTTTTCCCATTGCTTTGTGGCTCCTTCATCGTATCAAGGAAGTATAAGCAATGGCTTCGAAGCCTCACCTTTTCTTCAGTGACATCCATTTTTTCCAGGTAATAAAGTACTTCCTGCTCAAAGCGGTTTTTGTCAACGGCATCTTTTGCAGTGCTTTCTTTAAGCTGGTCTGCCAGGCGTCTGCGGATATTTTCAATTCTCCCGGCTTCCAGCGGTTCAATTTTTTTCAGGTTTTCTTCGATGGCGTCAATTCGTTCACGCAGGTCCTTTTCCATGAACTTGCCTTCCTTGTCACGAAATGCATTGAAAGCTTTCATGGCCTGCTGTAAAGTCTCATTGATCTGTTTCCATTCCTCTTCATCAAAATGCGCTTCTTCCATATTCAGGGCATCGGGCAGGCGAAGAATGGTTTCAAGATAATCTTCGGTATCGATCTTCAGTTCGTCATTCAGCGCCTTTAGTTCAGCGTGGTATTGTCTCACAATATCTTTGTTGATCCTTGATTTACGCTGTGGCTCAGAAGAGTCAATGTTGATGTATACCTCTACTTTTCCACGCTCAAGTTCACGGCCCAGCATGGTCCTCATTTCCATGTCTTTTTCCCTGTATGCAGAAGGAACACGTAGTGTAAGGTCAAAAAACTTGCTGTTGAGGGAACGGATATCTACAGAAATGGTCTTGCTTCCGAATTCTGCTACTGCATTGCCGAAGCCCGTCATGGAACGAATCATAGGGAGAAAATTAATTTCGGCAAACGTAAGGAAAAATGGGAGAAGAAATAGCAGCCGATCAACACAGACGCGGGGAGGCACAAAGGCTTTGAATCATCTCATGTGGTTGTGAGGTAATTCATTTTGGAGGATGAAATGCAGAGCAGCCATTCACCATAGAAATCACGGAGAGACCTTTAGGTTTGTCTTCTCTTATTTATCTCTCTTTACTACTACTATAAACAAGGG
>CAYHHK010000172.1:1741-7073 GCA_964356415.1 uncultured Flavobacteriales bacterium | reverse complement strand
TTGACCTTCAACCATCTGAAGTGCCGGCAATAATTTGCACATCTCAATTATTTTCTATTTTTGCCAAGACCAACTAACTTTGGTCAAATTTAAAAACAGATCAGTTTATGTCAGACAGCAATTTTCAGCGGGAAGAAATTTTTGCAAAGAGCGTCCGTGCGGGCAAACGCACCTACTTCTTTGATGTGAAATCAACACGGGCGAATGATTATTACCTCACCATTACTGAAAGCAAGCGCAAGTTCGGTGATGACGGCACTCCGGTTTATGAAAAGCATAAGATTTTCCTTTACCGTGAAGATTTTGAAAAATTCATGGACGGGTTTAATGAATGTACTTCAAAGATCAGTGCCCTGGTCGCCGAAAATCCTCCGATTCCATTTGAAGAGCGGAAACAAAAAACTGCCGATGAGGATTCGACTGACCCAGGTAATAAGGAAGGCTCTGCATCCGGATTTACCGATGTTAGTTTTGACGACCTTAAATAGTCAGAATTCCAGCCAAAAAATTCAGCGCTCCTTTCACCCGGAAGGAGTTTTTTAATGAAAGACCCCGCCTCGCCTAAGGCGAGACGAGGTATCTAAATACAAAAAACAAATTGCCACAGATTCACAGATTTAATACATTCACGAATATCAATCTGCGTCCCGATAGATTTCTATCGGGACTAAGGCAAATATTAGTTCATTCACCCCACCTGACCTGAGGCTAGGCGAGGAATTCTTTAGATTAAACTACACTCTATTTGTCAGTTCAGGAATACGCTTTTACATCTCAATGAATTCGTCTTCAACAGTAGCTTTTCACACACTTGGTTGCAAATTAAATTTTGCAGAAAGCTCAACCATTGCCAGGCAGTTAAAAGATGCGGGATTTTCCAAAGTTGACTTCACTGCTGCTGCTGATGTTTATGTTATCAATACTTGTTCTGTTACTGAAAATGCCGATCGCGAGTGCCGGGCAATGGTTAGAAAAGTGCTGAAACTTAATCCCGATTCATTCATCGCAGTGATCGGATGTTATGCTCAGTTAAAACCTGAGGAGATAGCGCAGATGGAAGGGGTTGACCTTGTATTGGGCGCTACTGAAAAGTTCAACCTGCCCGTTTACCTGAAGCACATTTCTAAAAAAACAAGGACGGAAATACATTCCTGTGATGTTGATGCTGCAGGCACTTTTATTTCCTCCTACTCTACAGGCGACCGTACCCGTGCCTTTCTGAAAGTTCAGGACGGATGCGATTACAACTGCAGCTATTGCACCATTCCCCTTGCCAGAGGAATAAGCCGGAGCGACACCATTGAAAATGTTGTATTGCAGGCTCACAAAATCGGAACACAGGGAATCAGGGAAATCGTACTCACCGGCGTGAACATCGGTGATTTCAAAACTGAAAAAGGAGAAAACTTTTTTTCACTGATAAAAGAACTTGATAAAGTTGGAGGAATTGAAAGGTTCAGGATTTCTTCAATTGAACCCAATCTTCTGACAGATGAGATCATTGAGTTTGTTGCAGGATCCGGGAAATTCGTTCCCCACTTTCATATACCCCTGCAATCCGGCTCAGATAAGGTATTGAAACTGATGCGTAGGAGATATCTCAGGGAACTTTATCAAAACCGGATTAAAAAAATTAAAAATCTAATCCCGCATTGCTGTGTTGGTGTTGATGTTATAACAGGTTTTCCGGGTGAAGGCGAAATAGACTTTACAGAATCCTATCAATTCATCAACGATCTTGATGTATCATACCTACATGTATTCACTTTTTCAGAGCGTGACGATACGGATGCAATTAACCTGGGTGAATCAGTCAATATTGAAGAGCGGAAGAGAAGAAACAAAATGCTGAGGATACTATCACAAAAGAAATTGCAACACTTCTACCGTCAGCATATGGGTCAGGTCCATGAAGTCATGTTTGAAACAGAAGATAAAGATGGAATGTTGCACGGATTCACTGCCAATTACATCAAAGTTAAAACCGACTTTGATGCTTCATTGGTAAGACAAATCGCACAAGTGGAGCTACTCAGAACAGATGATGATATGTCGGTCATTTGTTCAGTGAAAGATTCTATTCCCGCATAAATTAACCAGACTCCAAATATTATATCTTCGCGGCGTGTATCCCACTATTTCTGATTTACTGAGTGACCTATTCGGGATCAACATTCCTCTACCAATCCAATCTTTTGGGTTTTTCGTTGCCATCTCATTTTTGCTTGCGGCTTATACGCTGTCGCTGGAATTAAAAAGGAAGGAGTCGCTCGGTTTAATATTGCCAACAATCAGAAAAATTCTTGTGGGAGCGCCTGCCACCCGAAAGGAAATTTTCATCAATGCAATGGTTGGTTTCTTACTGGGTTACAAGCTCATTTACTTTTCGATGCACTATTCACAGTTGGTAGATAATCCGCAAGCAGCATTGCTTTCAGGAGATGGAAGTGTCATCGGAGGAATCTTAGGGGCGCTTGCAATGGGCTACTGGAAATACAAGGAAAAGGAAAAAATAAAGAAGGAAAAGCCTGAGTGGGTTGAAGCAGTCATCGCTCCGCACGAACTTGTCGGAAACCTCACCATGGTTGCGGCAGTGAGCGGATTGCTTGGCGCAAAAATATTTCACAACCTGGAATATCCGGAAGATCTTATCAAAGACCCGATTGATGCCTTGCTATCCTTTAGCGGATTAACAATGTACGGCGGGCTTATTTTCGGCGCCATTGCAACGATCTGGTATGGCAAAAAAAACGGTATCGCTCCACTACACTTGTGTGATGCAACGGCAGCAGGATTGATGCTTGCCTACGGGTTCGGCAGAATTGGCTGCCAGGTCGCAGGCGATGGCGACTGGGGCATTGTGAATCTTGCAGATAAACCTTCATGGATGAGTTTCCTTCCTGATTGGTTCTGGAGTTATAACTATGCGCACAACGTAATCAGCGAAGGAATTCCGATACCCGGTTGTATCGGTAAGCATTGTTATATGCTGGAGCAACCTGTCTTCCCTACTCCACTTTATGAGAGTATTATTTGCCTAGGTTTCTTTTTTCTGCTATGGAACGTTCGGAAGAAGTTTTCAGTTCCGGGCAAATTCTTTTCGTTGTATCTCCTGCTGAATGGAATAGAAAGGTTTTCTATAGAGTCAATCCGGGTGAATTCGGAATATCACCTTGCGGGGATTTCATTTACGCAGGCGCAATTGATATCAGCGTTGCTGATAATAACAGGCTTTGCGGGGTTGGTTATTTTAAAGGGGAAGTCTTCCGCCGCAGGATCAGTCTCCTGAATCGTGAACCAATCAGTGTGGGTTGTAGCGAATTATTTTTCACATGAAATTTAGAGGCTCAAATTCCCGGTTGCGTTCATCAAATCTAAAAAAACTCTTTCGATTAAATCCGGAAAAAAGCTAACACCTGCTGCATGCTATTTTTGATTTAATATACCATTAATCTAAAATCGCATTCAACTGAATGCGCAATTGGCATCTCGCAATTATCAGAGTATCCGGGAGGATCTTCGTACAGTACCCCGGAAAAATGACCGACAGCAATTGAACCCTGTCCTGTGAATTGAGTTAAGGATAGTGAGATATCTCCACCATCGTGTATTACATCACATGAGGTTGCTCCTGTTGGAAAACGCTTATCCCAATTTAGTTCATATAAAACACTTTGTCCGGATGGAAAAAATGTGATTTCATCATTACCAAGTTCATTAGTACCAACCATTGGGCGGGTTACCTCTTCTGGATTATTCATTTCGAACCAAATATTACTTGAAACAGTAGAATTGACAATACGTTTACCAAGTATTCCGAGCTTTCCATCTGTGAAACTACAAATTACCTGTGTCAGATCATTCGGATCCGGATTTAATTCAAATTGGTAATAAGTAAAAGTATTTTGATGATCGAAAGTGAGCGTTATATACATGTCATATTCAACCACAGTTATATTGGAAGTTAAATAATAAGTGTGGTACTGATTCGCTATATCCTTTACCCAAAGCTCCACTGTTACAGCTACAGGATTTACTGATGGAATTTCAGCAGGCGCAGTATAGGTTGCCGCCCCACCCGACTCAACTAATGATCCAAATTGATTAGTAACAGGAGCAGCAGTTCCGTTCAACGTCCATTGCACCGGATGAAAAGACATTAATCTTTCTCCTCCCATAAGTAAGGGTGAAAGCGGAGTGAGATCTTCGTTTAGATTAGCAATCTTTGGTATCAATGGTGCTAATTCATCATCATCAGTAATATCCGCATCTCTTAAAAAACCACTTATTGAAAGTTGTAGCGATTGATTTGTTGGAACGAAGGGTGTTACAGGATTAAGGTGCATTTCAATGAACTTGCCTACCCCGTAATCACTGAAATGAGTTGTTTGAACGGTCAATGTATTTGCATTTCTATCATGAGCAATATGTTGTATTGCATTCCAGCTATGATTAATGGCCTGTGTTACGATCCATAAAAAATCTTCCGGCACTTGACTAACCATCGAATCTGTGTAATTAAAAACCAAAGTGACAGGAACAGAAAATGTTGTTCCTTCCGGTTCCAATCTGTAACCTAAACCAAATCCCAGAGGAGCCTCATTGGTAATAGGCTGAATAGAGACCTGGGTGTTTGAAGTCAATGCACCGGCAGGTATAGTAACGATTAATCTGCCGTCGCCAGACTGTAGTACTCCTCCTGCTACCCCAATTGTAACTGATGCAACAATCCCAATAGGCGTACCTACTGCAGTGACTAAAGCTGTCGGGTTTGCAGGTGTTATCGGCCCGGCTGAATCACCTTCCTTCTTTTTGCATGAGAACAAGGTAATAATTGACACAAAAAGCACCAAAAAAAGGTAGCGGCCGGGTCTTGTATTTTTCATATGCGCATTAATTTATTTGTACTTCACAGTTACGATTAAGCCCACAAGATTACGTAAAATAAAACGACACCCCTATCATTAAATTCCAAACTTATTCCCCACTTCATTTGTGTAAAATAAATTTCAATTATTTATTGAATAAGTATTTGACGCAAATTAGCCGAATGAAAAAAGTAGTTGTGCTTACAGGCGCAGGGATCAGCGCAGAAAGCGGATTGAAAACGTTTCGCGATAGTGATGGCTTATGGGAAAATTACCGTGTTGAAGATGTTGCCACTCCCGGTGCCTGGCATGCCGATTTTGAGTTGGTTTTGCAGTTTTACAATGAAAGAAGAAAACAGGTTCTGGGTGCCAAACCCAATGCTGCACATATTGCTCTTGCAGAACTTGAGAAGAAGTATCAGGTAGATATCATCACCCAGAATATCGACGATCTCCATGAAAGG
>CAYHHK010000172.1:0-1641 GCA_964356415.1 uncultured Flavobacteriales bacterium | reverse complement strand
AATGACATTAGACAATACATTTTTAGATTCCGAGTTATTCAGATGGGTTGTGATGCCCCTGCTTATTTTTATTGCCCGAATGTGTGATGTGACACTTGGCACTCTACGCAATGTATTTATTTCCAAAGGACTCAGACATGTAGTTCCAGTCATCGGTTTCTTTGAGGTGCTGATATGGCTTATTTCAATGAGGCAGATCATGCAGCATCTTGACAACGTGATGTGTTACATCAGTTTCGCCGGTGGTTTTTCAATGGGCACTTATGTCGGGCTGAAAATTGAAGCACGGCTGGCATTGGGCGTGCAGGTAATCCGCATCATCACAAACCAGGATTCACTTCAACTGATACAGGCCCTCCAAAAGAAAAATATTGGCATAACCGTCATTGACGGACAGGGTGCAAAAGGACCTGTGAAAATCATTTTTACAATAGCTAAGAGAACGGATATAGAAATCATCCGAAACCTGATCAACACCTATAACCCCTCTGCATTTTATACTATTGAAGACGTGAGAGCTGCAAGCCAGGGGGTTTTCCGCAAAGGCGATGCTGACGGAAAAACGATGGATTACGTACGGAGAATTTTCAATTACTCAGCTCAGAAATGAACATTGGGTGTGTGTAAAACATGTTCATTAATAGATAATAGGGGCTTTTTCGTAGTTACATTTGTGTGATAAATAACCACTTATTCTAAATTCTAAAAATTAAAAAAATGAAAACAAACGTAGTATTGGCATTTGTTGCCGCAGGTGCAATTGCTTTGACATCCTGCTCAAAAAAGATCGATGAAAAGACAATGGCTGAAATTAATCAGTTCGGAACTGACTGGGCTGCATTGGGTGAAAAAGCAACTGCATGGAGCACAGACCTTACTGCATCTACCCAACAGTCTCATGAATTTGCAACCAAGGCGCATACCATGGCTGATGCAATGGCTGCCGGAAAAGATGAAACGATGAAGACGAAATCAGCAGAAATGACTGCATCCGCTGATAATGATGCATCAACAATGGATGCTATGTCTACAGAGTGGACTTCTTTCAAGACTTCATGGGATGAAAATTCTACAGCATTCACCGAGTGGTCTGCAAAGGTGATGAAAGGCGAAGTAACTCCTGAAGATGCTACCAAAGGATTGGCTGACTGGAAAGCAAAGATGACTGACGCTCAATCAAAAATTGAAAGCTGGACTGCTGCACTGGCAACTGCAAAAGAAAGTTCATCAAAGAATATGGCTATGGCAAGTGAGATGGAGCAAGCTTCAACAACAAAGAAGTAATTTCATTTAATATTTTAAGAGGCATCCTGTCAAAAGCAGGATGCTTTTTTTATGCACATCAGGAAAATTTTCCCGGATTCATATTACATGGCATGCTTGCCTAATATGCCGCGTTTAAAAAACACTATTCATTTTTCTTCGGCCCTGCAGTAACACTTGCCTTCAAGAAAGAACTTACAGGATATGAAAATACAAAAAGAAAAAAGGAAAGCACTCGAAAAGAAAGCCGTGGCGAAAAAGAAAAAGTAAAGAGAACGACCTTCACAAACTACTTACCAGTCACTTCCCTTGCCGTCTTCAAACGAATTTCGTTTTCAAGAGAGTCAATTTTATATGACAGTTCATTTTCGTTTTTAA
>CAYHHK010000171.1:4384-7385 GCA_964356415.1 uncultured Flavobacteriales bacterium | reverse complement strand
GGTAAAAGCTTCCGCCCAAATCTCCTTCCAGAAAACCTACGGCGACTCAATCGTAAATGACAACGGACAAAGCATAATACAAACTTCCGATGGAGGTTTCATGATTGTGGCAACCCGATTTACAACCGGCAACTGGATTGAATCGCTTTTTTTGATTCGTACAAATAGTGTTGGCGATACCTTATGGACTAAACGCATAAAGGAGCCTACAGTTAATTATTCAGGAGCACAGGTCATTCAGACATTTGACGGAGGATTTGCCATCACAGGTTTCAAAGGCGGTGGAATTACATTCGTTCCATATTTGCTCAAGATTGATTCATCAGGAAATATACTCTGGAATAAAACCTATCTCTGGTTTGCTGATGAACACATAAACTCTATTGTGCAAACCCCTGATAGCGGGTTTCTCCTTGCAGGATATTTATACAATGGAAATAATTTAGTCTATTTCATCAGAACAGATTCAGTTGGGGATACCCTCTGGACCAAATCATATGGTGAAGCTTTTTACAATGCTTCCGTTTATTCTGTCCGCATTGCAAATGACGGAGGTTTGATTGCCACCGGTTCCATCCAGGATGCCAATACACAGGACGTGGATGCATTTTTATTCAAAACAGATTCATTGGGAAACGTACAGTGGGCAAAAGGTTATGGCGATATAGGTTACGACTATGCGCAACAGGTTGATGTTACTTCAGACAGCGGATTTGTGATTGCTGCGGTGACTTATAGTTTCGGAGCCGGACTTGCAGATTTCTTCCTGATAAAAACAGATGCTTCCGGAACTCCTCAATGGGCGAAAACCTATGGTGGAAGCAGCGACGACAGGAGCGAAGCCGTGCGCCAGACAGCCGATGGCGGATATCTTTTCACAGGCGAATCAGCCAGTTTTTCTTTTGGAAATTTTGATGGTTATATGATCAGGACAGATTCTAATGGCGACACCTTGTGGACCAGGACAGTAAACGGATTGCAAAACAACGAAGGTTATTCAATGGTGCTTACTTCTGACAGTGGATTTGTCATCACCGGTACTTACCTAAACCTGTTCAGCAACAATGATGTATTGCTACTGAAGTCAGACGCTTCGGGAATGTTGGGTTGTGAAGCGGGAAGTTCAGCAACCACAGTTGCAAATCCCCTTACACAAGTTGTCAATCACCACATGAGCTTTTCCCCTTCTTCTCCATCTGTAATCTCCCACATACTTGATGTAAGCAGCGGAGCGAGCGTAGAAACAATTTGCGATCCTGTTCAAATTGCCGAAATTAATTCTGATGAAAATTTATTTTTGATTTATCCGAATCCTGTTCAAGATAAGTTGGCAATAGGCAGTTGGCAAGCTCCAATTGGTTCAATAGAAATATTAAGCATTCTTGGCACAGATGTTTTAGCTTTTCGTCCGATAGTCATCAGGATGCCTATTGTCGATTACGAATTTCCTGTTGAAATAGATGTTTCCATGTTACCTCCCGGAATCTACTTTATCAAAGCACAATGCGGAACGGATTTAATTGTTCGCAAATTCATCAAACAGTGACCATTATTAAATCACTTCCTATCTTTGAGCACTGCTTTCCTTGTGACTTGTGACTTCTGACTTGCAACTTGTGACTTGTGATTTGTGACTTCTGACTTGCAACTTGTGACTTCTAACTTCTAACTTTTGACTTTTAACTTACCCTCATGGCTGATCTCTTCTACACCGTCCTTATAATCTGGGTGCTTTGGCGCATCTTCGGTGGTTCGGCTAAAACAACCGTTTTCAATAAACACTCATATAACAAGCCCGAAAAGCAAGAAGGAGAAGTGACCATAACCTCTACCTCAAAAACTGATCAGGATAAGAATACTGACAAAGGCGAATACGTGGATTATGAGGAGATTAAATAAGCCAAAATTGGCATCAAAATTTTTCATACCTCCTTTTTAATTCTTAATTCTGCACTCTTAAACATTTATGGTTTCCTTCCCGGAGCCTAAGCTATTCTATGAATAAACTGAAGCAATACCTCCCGCACCTGATTGCCATCGTTGCCTTTCTGGCCGTAACCATGCTTTATTTTTCTCCGCTCTTCGCCGGAAAACAATTGAAGCAAAGTGATATTTCCAACTGGGAGGGTATGAGTAAGGCCATTGATGATTTCCGGGCGAAATACAATGAGGAACCCTTGTGGACAAACTCAATGTTCGGAGGAATGCCTGCATACCAGATTTCTGTGGTTTATCCCGCTAACCTTGTGCAATACGTCAACAAAGTGATCTGGCTTGGCTTGCCATCTCCTGCCAACCTTCTCTGGAACCTTATGATCGGTTTTTACTTTTTGCTGATAGTAATGAAGATCGATCAGCGCATTGCAATCCTTGGATCGGTAGGATTTGCATTGTCAAGTTATTTCCTCATCTACCTTGAAGCAGGACATAATACCCAGGCATTTGCAATAGCCTATATGGCGCCGGTAATTGCCGGTATCATCATGACCTATCGGGGTAAATGGCTACTTGGTACTGCAGTAACCGGTTTTATGATTGCACTGGAACTATATGCAAACCATTTGCAAATCACCTATTACCTGATCATGATCATTTTGTTGCTTGGTGTTGCTGAGTTCGTGAGGGCATACCGTGAAAAAACGCTTCCATATTTCTTTAAAGCTACAGCGTCCCTTGCAGTTGTTGCATTGCTTGCCGGTTGTACCAACATTACCAATTTGATGGCAACTGAGGAATACGGAAGATATTCAACCCGTGGTCCATCGGAACTTACATCTGATCAGGAAAATAAAACTACCGGTCTTGACCGTGATTACGTAACCGGATGGAGTTACGGAGTAGGTGAGAGCTTTACACTCTTCGTTCCCAATTTCAAAGGCGGCGTTTCTGAACCTATTGCAAAAGCAAATAAGGATGCTTTAAAAGAAGTTGATGCCAATTACAAACAAAACATCGGACAGTTTGGTGCATATTACGGTGAGTTGCCATTTACCGGAGGTCC
>CAYHHK010000171.1:0-4284 GCA_964356415.1 uncultured Flavobacteriales bacterium | reverse complement strand
GTTGCTCCTACAATGTTTACTTCATTTTATACTCAGGAAGAGTATGACAATGTTGTTGCTTCTGTAAAAGGTCAGAATATTTCCCAGGATGTGCTCGATGGATTCTTCTCTTCCCTTGAAAATGCACGTAAGTCAATCATGGCGGCAGATGCCATGCGTACGCTTTTCCTTGTGGTGATTGCCGCAGGTTTGATCTATGCATATGTGAGGTACAAATTCAGAGACGGATTCATCATCTGGTCATTGGCAGCCCTTATTTTTCTTGATCTTTATCTTGTCGACAAACGCTATCTCAGTTCTGATGATTATGCCCGCAAGACTGCAAACTATGCTGCTTTTCCAATGACTCCTGCAGATGAAATGATCCTGCGGGATACCAGCACCTACCGCGTATTGAACCTGGCAGCAAATACATTCAATGATGCCAGCACTTCGTATTATCATCAATCCATTGGCGGATATCATGGCGCCAAACTGAAACGTTATAAGGAAATGATCGACCATACGATTACCCCGGAAATGACTGCCATCAAAAATGCGATTCAGAATAAAGACAGCAATATGATGCAGACTGCTTTTTCCCAGCCAACGCTGAATATGATGAATACAAAATACATCATCATCAATCCTGATGGTTCGCCGATCATAAACGAAGGCGCACTTGGCAATGCATGGTTTGTAAACGAGGTGAAGGTTGTTCCCAATGCTGATGCAGAAATTGCTGCACTCACAAATTTTAACCCAAAAACAACTGCCATTGTTGACGAAAGGTTCAAGGACCAGTTATCCGGTTTTTCTCCTTCTGTTGATTCTTCCGCAACAGTTACTTTGAAGTCGTTTAAGTTGAATAATCTTATTTACCAGACAAATGCTTCTGCACCTCAATTGGCTGTGTTCTCTGAAATATACTACGATAAAGGCTGGAATGTTTATGTAGACGGGCAAAAAGCTGAATACATGAGATCGAATTTCGTTTTGCGTGCAATGAAAGTTCCGGCGGGGAATCATACAGTAGAATGGAAGTTTGAACCAGAAGTATACGGCACAGGCGAAAAAATTTCATTGGTAAGTTCGGCATTATTGATATTGCTCATTGCAGGAGCCGGCTTCCTTGAATGGAAAAATAAATCAGCAACAGGTAAAGCCTGATTGATAACAGAATCTGTTTGTTCGGATAGCCGATAACAAATAACTTTTAACGGATAACCAATAACGAATAACTAATCGGTATTCCTTTTCCAACTGTGCCAGACGTCTCAAAGAAAATCCTGATCATATCTTACTACTGGCCACCCAGTGGTGGGGCAGGGGTTCAGCGCATTTTTAAGTTTGCTAAATACCTTGGTCAATCCGGGTTCGATCCTTTTGTTGTTACTGTTGATGACAAGGTAGCAAGCTATCCTATCAGGGATCAGTCGTTACTTGCTGATGTGCCGTCAGACTTAAAAGTTTTTCATACACATTCTTTTGAGCCATTGAATATTTTAACGAAGCTTACCGGCAACAAAGCTCCTTATGGTGGCTTTGCCAACAAGGACAAAGAAAAATTTTCTCAGAAAGTATTGCGTTTCATCCGTGGCAATTTTTTTATCCCCGATGCACGGAAAGGCTGGGTAAAATATGCTTATGCCAAAGCTGAGGAATTGATCGCGAAAGAGAGTATTGAAACTGTCATTATTTCTTCTCCACCTCACAGTTCTCAGCTCATCGGTTTGATGTTGAAGAAAAAATTTCCAAAACTGAAATGGATTGCAGATTTACGCGATCCCTGGACTGATATCTTCTACTACAAGGACATGCTTCATACAAAAATGGCCGCTGCAAAGGATGCCTCCTTTGAGAAACAGGTGGTGGAGCAGGCAGATGAGTTGATTGTGGTAAGCAAGCCCATTTTGAAAAATTACCTCTCAAAGAGTCCGAAAATCACTGAGTCAAAAATTCATGTCATACCCAATGGATTCGACGAAGATGATTTTCCGCCAATGAAACCAACAGTGAATGAAGCATTCACAATTACATATGTAGGCACCATTGCTGATATTTATAATCCCGGAATGTTTTTCGAGGCACTTAGAAAAGCAATCGATAAGAGCCCTCAAAGGAAAGTTAAACTTCAGTTTGTTGGTGGCAGAACTGAGAATATTATTACCCTTATAAAAAACAACAACCTTGTAGAGATAACGGAGTTTGTTTCACATGTAAAACATGAAACTGCCATTCAATACATGAGAACATCTGACCTGCTATTGCTTGTAATTCCTGATGTGCCTGACAGCAAAGGGATACTGACCGGTAAATTGTTTGAATACCTCGCTTCAAGAAAACCCATTGTCTGCATTGGCCCGAAAGAAGGAGATGCGTCTAGAATAATAAAAGAGTGCCTGGCAGGAGCGACCTTTACACGAAATGAAGGGTCAGAAATGTCCGCTTATATATTGGATATGATGAAACAATGGAGTGAAAATGGTTCTATAATCAATCAATCGCTTACCTTTGAAAAGTATTCCAGAAAAAATCTAACCAGCCGGCTTATTAAAATCATTTCAGGGAATTCTCAAACCAATAATCTTTGATGTATGTGTGGAATAGCCGGGTTCATTGATTCAAAACTTTCCAATTCAGAAGCAGAGAAAACGCTTGGTGAAATGCTTCAAAGCATTTCTCATCGCGGACCGGATGCCCGGGGCACGTTTTTCGATTTACCTGTTGCTTTAGGCCATAATAGATTAAGTATTATTGACCTTTCTGCCGATGGAAATCAGCCGATGGAGTTCTTTGATGCTGTCATTACTTTCAACGGTGAAATTTACAATTACATTGAAGTTCGGGAGGAATTAATTAAAAAGGGATACCGCTTCAAAACACAGTCTGATACTGAAGTGATCCTTGCAGCATACCGTGAATATGGTGAACGTTGCGTTGATCAATTTATGGGAATGTGGGCATTTGCATTGTGGGATTTAAAAACCCATAAACTTTTCTGTTCGCGTGACAGGTTCGGAATTAAGCCGTTTTATTATATTGAACAGGGTGGCAACTTTTACTTCGGATCGGAATATAAAGCCCTGAAAAAATCGCCTGTTTTTAAAGGCAAATTAAATATTGACCAGGTAAACCGCGGCCTCCAGTTAGGATGGATGTGCTATGGTGATGAAACTTATTATGAGAACTTGAAAGCACTGCCTGCTGCCCACAACCTTGTTTATGCAAACGGAAAGGTTGATGTTTCTCGCTACTGGGATATTGATGCCACAGTGAAATATTCAGGTTCTGTTGAAAGCAAGCGGGAAAGATTCTTTGACCTCTTTGACCGAAGCATACGCCAGCACATGCGGAGTGATGTTGAAATCGGCGGATGTTTGAGTGGCGGACTTGACAGCTCTTCGATCGCATCACTTATCGCAACGGATTTTCCTGAACTGAACTTTAAAACGTTTACCATTTATTATGATGGTAAAGGCGGTGTTGATGAAAGGCCATTTGCAAATGAAGTGCTGAGCAGATACCCATCTCTTGCGCCATATTATTTTACTCCTTCAGATGATGACATTGTTGATTGTTTCAGTAAGATAATTGATCAGGCTGATGTACCGATTGCGGGTTCATCCCCAATATCTCAATACTTTGTGATGAAGCTTGCTGCTGAGAAAAAAATTAAAGTTGTTGTAGACGGCCAGGGCGCTGATGAAATACTCGGTGGATACATGCACTCTTTTTACAGACTCATCGGTGGAATGGCAAAGGATTTTAAATTCGCGCAGGCCATTCGCCAGTCAGCTGCCCATAGCGCAATGCAGGGAATGAATTTTACCAAATCATTGGATTTATTCCTTAAGAGTATACTGTCAGGGATGATGAGCGAGCAGCAGCTTTATGCAACTGAATACAAAAATTATTTTCCATTTATTGCTGCCGATAACAGGATCAACTTTCAATTGAATCATGAAACAGGAACCAGGCTAAACCGTTTTTTGTACCAACTGACATTTGCAACTTCACTTCCTTCATTGCTGCATTATGAAGACCGAAACTCAATGGCTTTTTCAATTGAGTCACGGGTTCCATTCTTGGATCACCGGCTGGTTGAATTTGTATTTTCTTTAGATGATAAAGATAAAATTGACAGCGGAATAACTAAAAAGATCTTGCGGGAGAGAATGGAACCTGTGCTCACTGAGAAAATGGCATCCAGAAAGGATAAGAAGGGTTTTGTGACTCCCGGTGAGATAAAGTGGCTTCGGGGCCCGTTGAAGTTTTTACTTGATGGTGATTTTTCTCAAATAG
>CAYHHK010000170.1:1273-7417 GCA_964356415.1 uncultured Flavobacteriales bacterium | reverse complement strand
GGTGGGACCATTGGAATAACCATGATTCAAAGCAAAACATTTTTTCACGCAAAGGTGCTAAGGCGCAGAGGGGAAAACCTGAATTTGAATATTCTTTTTCCTCCTTTTACCGAATGTGTGAATTTATGAAATCAAATGAGAATTTATTTGTCTTTTTTGGTCTCAAAATAATCCTTTGGATTTCAAGTATTTAAAAATAGATTTGTTGTTGCTTTAATCAGGAAGGGAAATAAAATCCATGAAAAAAAATATACTGCTTCTTGTTCTTACTTCAGTTTTTCTGCAACCCTTGCATTCCCAAAATTCATGGACGCAAAAAGCAAACTTCGGCGGTGCTGCACGAAGGTCGGCCATTGGTTTCTGCATCGGCAATTATGGATATGTGGGGACTGGTTACAATTCCAGTTTTTATGATGACCTGTGGAAATATGATCCTGTGAATGATGTATGGACGCAGGTGGCAAGTTATCCCGGAACTGCCCGATTCAGTGCGGTGGCATTTGTAATCAGCAACTATGCATATGTAGGTACTGGATATGATGTAAACAATAATTTTAATACGGCAGATTTCTGGAAGTATGATCCATTCGGAAATTCCTGGAGCCAGTCTGCAAGTATGCCGGCCGGACAGGAGCGGAGGTATGCAAGTGCATTCGGCGCACAGGGCAGAGGATATGTGGGAACAGGTGTTGGCGCAGCAGGATATCTCAGTGACCTTTGGCAGTATGATGCCGGAAGTAATTCATGGGCTCAGAAGGCAAATTTTCCGGGAGCACCACGATATGAATGTGTGTCTTTTAACATCGGCGAATATGGATATATAGGATGTGGCGCCTTTGCCGGAACAATCTACAACGATTTTTATGAATACCAGCCGCAGAACGATACATGGTTTCAGAAGAGCAATTATCCCGGATTGGGCGGGGATGCTGCAGTCGGTTTTGCCCTGGAGGGAAGGGGATATATTGGAACAGGCAGCACGCAGGGATCGTATCCGGTAGATTTCTACGAGTGGAACCAATATGACAATGTATGGACGGCAAAAGCCAATTTTCCGGCACAGGGACGGGCATTCGGAACGGGTTTCTCAATACGTGATAAAGGATACATGGGTATGGGAGAGGCGGCAGGATATTTCAATGATTGGTGGGAATACACGCCCGATAGCCTTTTTAATGCCTTGGAAAATAATACAGAAGCAATACAGATTCCTTCCATTTTCTTCAAAGGACAAAACCTTATAGTCATAAATCCCAACAGTGATTATAAATCCATTGATCTCGTGTTATATAATCTGGAGGGAAAAAGGGCGATGACAAAGGAATTCAATACAGGGTTAACTATCACGACTGTATCTCTACCGGCCGGTATTTATGCCTATCGTATTTTTAGTAACTCAAAGATTTTTGCAGGAAAAATATTTGTGTTGTAAGAAAAGTAACACTTTTACATAACCCTGCGTAATAACAATCTGGCACAATACCTAACCTTAAATTAATAATCAAAATGAAAAAGATCATTGTCTTATTTTCAATGGCATTCCTATCAATCGCCGCGAAGGGACAAACAACACTTAGCTTGCAGCCCAACGGTACTGTAGGCAAGGATGCAGAAATCTTCAGTTGTGTACCTTGCGGTTACAGCACTCGAAATTTCGGAACAATTGCTGAGAACTGCGCCATTGCATGGACTAAAAACGGATCCTCACACAACATCCGTTCACTCATTCAGTTTGATCTGAGTTCCATTCCGGCAACAGCAACCATTCAAAGTGCCACATTGTCACTTTACTGGGCACCGGGAAGCGACGAAGGAAAGCATTATGGTTTTTTTGGAAGCAACAAAGCCTATCTCCAGCGTATTACTCACAACTGGGACGAAAGCACCGTGACCTGGAATAACCAGCCTGCGACCACCACCCTGAACCGTGTTTCGATCTCAGGCAGCACAAGTTCCACTCAGAATTATCCGAGTATCAATGTGACACAACTGGTAAGGGACATGGTAGCAAACCCCACAACCAGTTTCGGATTTATGTTGAAGCTGCAGCATGAATCAGTTTATAAAAAACTGGTCTTCGCGTCAAGTGACCATTCAACCGCATCAATAAGGCCGAAACTGGTTGTGGTATTCTCAAGCCATTCACCCGCTGAAAATAGTACGGGAGAAGAAATGCGTACTCTTCCAACAACCCAGGCCCTCAAAGTTTTTCCTAACCCTGCAAAGGGCACTGTAAACCTGTCGATCAATTCAGCTGATATTGACCAGGCATATGTTTCAATTTATGACATCAACGGCAGAGAAATGATTGACCAGGTTTATCAGGTAGAACCCGGAAAAAATCAATTTAGTTTTGAAACTGCATCATGGTCCCGTGGCCTCTATATGATCATCGTAAAAACCGGAGGCGAAATGGTAACAGAAAAATTATTGTTGGAATAGCAAACTCCACATTATTTAAAGCCTGTCAATGTAATGTGTGACAGGTTTTTTTATTTTCGCGCCTTCGCTCCGCAAAGTCGGATCGGACAAGCCCGCGCTGTTAGCTCAGTTGGTTCAGAGCACTGCCTCGACAAGGCAGGGGTCAGTGGTTCGAGTCCACTACAGCGCACATTGTACATAAAATGAGCACCATCTGTTCCGACTTCAATTTTATTTTATCTTTGCTTCAAAATCAATAACCAATTACCAATGAGAAAAAACCTACTTCTTTTGTTTGTTTCAGTATTCGTTATGTCAGCCGGAATTTCCCATGCCCAGCAGCACATCCGTTGCGGAACGATGGAATACTTCGCCCGCCAGAAGGCAGCCGACCCTTCCCTTGAGACTAAAATGGCCGCCATTGAAACGATGACGGAAGCATTTGAAAACCAAACAGCAGGAATGCGAACTTCGAACACTGTGATTACGATTCCGGTTGTAGTTCACGTTCTTTATAAAACAACGGCACAAAACATTTCCAATAATAAAATTTTTGACCAGATTAGTACCTTAAATAAGGACTACGCTTACCTCAACGCAGATACAGTGAATACACCGGCAGCATTTCGACCTGCAGCCGCCAATACAAATATCCAGTTTTGCCTGGCCCAGCAGGATCCCAATGGTGATCCGACAACAGGCATTATCCGTAAATCGGTAACTGCCAATGGATTTGATCCGATAAATAATGACAATGTAAAATATTCTGCCCTGGGTGGAGATGATGCCTGGGACAGGAACAATTACCTGAACATCTGGGTATGCAATTTCACAGGAGCAAGTGCTCAGATTATCGGCATTTCTCAATTTCCCGGAGGAGCTGCAGCCACTGATGGTGTTGTGTTATTGTATGGTACAGTTGGTGGTGAAACTTATCATGGCACAACGGCATATTATAACCTCGGCCGTACGGCAACTCATGAAATCGGACACTGGCTGAACCTACGACATATTTGGGGTGATGATGGCGGTGCCTGCAACGGAAGCGATTACGTAACCGATACCCCTAACCAGGCGTCAGAAAATTATTCATGTGTCACTTTCCCGCACGTCTCTTGCAATAACGGACCCAACGGTGATATGTTCAATAACTATATGGATTATGGAGACGATAACTGCCTGAACATGTTTACAGCAGGGCAGGGAACACGGATGACTGCAACATTGAACGGACCCCGCATATCGATAAAAAGTTCTGTTAAATGCTTTGACATAACAGGGATTTCAAATCCAGCAGATCAGCTATCATTTTCGATTTCTCCGAATCCATCAGCCGGTCAGTTTATGCTAACCGGTCAACTGAAAGACCATTCTGATGTGCAAATCACAGTTACCAATCTTCTTGGAGAGATTGTGTACAATAGTGTTGAGAAGAATCAGTCATATATGGTACAGAAGATTGACCTTAGTAACAGACCTGATGGAGTTTATCTGGTTGAAGTTCGGACGAATGCCGTAGTATCAATGCAAAAGTTGGTATTGAGCAGATAATTTCGTTTACAAAATTTTTCATTAATGGAATGTTGGAATAAACCGGCATTCCTTTTTTTTTGTGTTTTTTTCAGGAATACACTTTGATGATCATCCGTAAACCGATGAGCATAAGGATGATTCCAACGATCCTGTTGATCCACAGCAACACGTTCGGTTTGAGCAGTTTTTTCAACCTGTGCGAAATGAAAGCTTTAAAAACATCGGTTGCAAAAACAGTGACGAGCACAGCACCGAAAAAAACTGCTTCATGGATCGTTGTATACTCTTCTTTAAGTTTCATAACACTAATTATTCCCAGCCAGAAAAGTGGAATGGCGGGATTGAATGTATTAAGGAGAAAACCTTTCAAAACAAATTTAGCATGAACTGTTCTTTTGTTGTCGTCTACATCTTTCACCTTCATCTTCGACAGCAACATCGATAGTCCAAAGAGCATCAGCAAGAGTCCACCGATCCAGCCTGTATAAACCCGGTAGGTGCCTGTGAGGTCAAGTTGGGCAGCGAACAGCCAGGTGACTGCAATCCAAAATGCATCACTCAGGAGCACACCTGTGGCGAGGTGGACGCCAGCCCTGAAGCCTTCATGCAGGGAAGTTTGCAGCAGTGCGAAAAATACAGGTCCGATCATTACACATATGATAAGACCGAAGCCAATGCCGCTAAATATGGGTTCAAACATTTCAATCACCTGCAGAGATCAATTATATGATAGGGGAATGATGGTTAACTACATTATTGTCCATGCAAAAAGATCTTCCATTCCTCATGCTGAGACTGTTTCATCACCCGTGGAAATTTATTCTGGCCACCCATTTTGCCTTTTTGATGCATGAATTCATAGAATCTTTCCGGATGAATAAATTCTACGAAGACATTCTTCAAAGCACTCTTTCTTTCCACAGCATAATCATCATTTAGTTCGCACAATTTTGCGTCAAGGAATTTTGCAGCCACATCCCTGTCAAGGTTACCGCCTTTAACACCGAGATACCACTGATGTGAAAACTGGTTATTGTCACTGATACCGCTTATTGTGAACTCAGGAATTTCGACTCCGAAGGCTGTGCTCAATTTTTCTACTGCATGATTCATGTTATCGACGCTCAGGTGTTCGCCGACGAGGCTCAGGAAATGTTTAGTTCGACCGGTGATAATGATTTCGGCTTTTTTTGCTGAGGTAAAACGGATGGTATCACCGATGATATAACGCCAGGCACCGGAGCAGGTACTCATGACCAATGCATAATCTTTTCCCTCTTCAACTTCATTGATGAGCAGCGCTTTCGCATCGGGCAATGGTTCACCATTGTTGTCGAAATTAGTTGAATCAAAGGGAATGAACTCATAGAATATCCCGTTGTTCAGGATCAATTTCATGTACATAACACCCGGCTTTGTTTGAAAGGCAATAAACCCTTCGGAAGCAGGGTACATTTCGATGAAGTGAACCTGATGGGCAAAAAACTTTTCAAATGATTTACGGTAAGGCTCGAAGGAAACGCCGCCATGTGCGTAAACGTGAAGGTTGGGCCAAATGTCATGGATCGTTTTTAGTTTGTAATGGTCAATTACTTTTTCCATCAGCAATTGTATCCATGAAGGAACCCCTGTTATCAACCCGATGTCCCATTTGTCAGCCTGCTTAACAATTTCATCCAGTTTTACATTCCAGTCTTTTTCCTTAGAAATTTTCTTTCCCGGCTTGTAATATTTCTGGAACCAAACAGGAACTCGCCTCGCAGATATTCCGCTGACATCGCCTTCATAATATCCACCCTGCCGCTGAAGTTGTGTGCTTCCGCCAAGCCATAAAATTCCTTTTTCGAAAAATGTTGCAGGCAGATTGTACCTGCTCAGCGTAAGCATCTGGCGAATGGTAGCTTTGCGGAGGGCTTTTACCATTTCACGCGTTACGGGAATGTGTTTGCTTGCGCTTTCGCTTGTTCCGCTGCTCAGTGCAAAATATTTTACATGACCTGGCCAGCACACATTTTCTTCTTCATTGAGGCAACGATTCCACCAGTATTCAAACATGGTATTGTAAGTATGCAGGGGAATCTTGCTCCGGTAAGTTGTGCTGATGTTACTTTCCTTCAGTATTTCTTCAAACCTGTAATGTTGTCCGAATGAGGTAAGTGAAGCTTTTTTAAGCAGCTTTTTCAATTCCCT
>CAYHHK010000170.1:0-1173 GCA_964356415.1 uncultured Flavobacteriales bacterium | reverse complement strand
TTAGATTGCCTTCTATTAAGGACAAATAGAAAAGCAAATACTATGATTAAACACACTACATTCTTACTGCTGGCAATACTTACATCTTACACTGCCGGTGCATTAAGCATCACGCCAACCCTTGTTGCATCGCTGCCTTCCACGCTTTTTGAAAGCTCGGGGATTGAATATTCCGGGAATAATACTTATTGGTCCCACAACGATGGTTATGGAGATAATCACATTTACAAGCTAAACAATTCAGGATCCATTACAAAAACGATTACCGTCAACAATGCCGTCAATTCTGATTGGGAAGACATTGCCCATGACATCAACCGCAATTACATGTATATCGGTGATTTTGGAAACAATGCCAACGATCGCACAAATCTTCACATTTACCGGATTAATCATCCGAAGAATATTGCAGGAACTTCTGTTACTGCCGATGTCATTAACTTTAGCTATCCTGATCAGGTACAATTTCCATCACCATGGATGAACTTTAATGCTGAAGGATTTTTTCACCGCAACGGATTGCTTTATATATTCTCGAAATCGGCAGGAAGCGCAATTGGTTACACCAAACTATATACGGTTCCTGACCAGCCAGGTACTTATGTAGCTACGCTGGTTGATAGTTTCCAAACGGATGACTGTATAACCGGAGCAGATATTAATTCTGATGCTTCAGCGGTGATCATCACCACCTACCACCGTATTCACATTTTTACCAACTGGAGCGGGGTGAATATATTCTCAGGAAACCATCAGCTTATTACCATAAATGGTACAGTTACACAAAAGGAAGCAATCTGTTTCAAAAACATCAATCAAATATACCTTACCGACGAGGATAATGGAACGGGCAATTATGTTTATGCCGGAGACCTTAGCAACTGGATTATAGACATGACCACTTCCATCGAGAACATTGGTTTTACAGCTGACAAAAAAATCATTGCCTTTCCGAACCCGGCAAATAACTTTGTTAGTTTTAATGTTTCAGGGACAGAAAAGTCCAATACGTCTTTGCAGCTATATGACATAGCCGGAAACAGAATACGCGAAGCAAAAATGAGTGAAGTGTCGGGTTTGCTGACCATGGAAACCGGCGACCTTCCCGGAGGAGTTTACTTCTACCGCCTGTTTGAAAATAACAAGGCCGTTCAGACGCAGCGGCTGATCATT
>CAYHHK010000169.1:0-7442 GCA_964356415.1 uncultured Flavobacteriales bacterium | reverse complement strand
GACTTGTGACTTGTGACTTGTGACTTGTGACTTGTGACTTGTGACTTGTGACTTTAAACTTAACTTGAATTGAAAGTAATCATCCCCGTAGCCGGCATAGGCAGCCGCTTACGTCCACATACACACACCCAACCCAAGGCCCTGGTACCCGTTGCCGGTAAGCCCATCCTTTCTCACATTGTTGATAACCTCATCAATGCCGGAATCAAAGACTTTATTTTTATCCTGGGCTATCTCGGCGACAAAATCGAATCATATATTAAAAATAGTTATCCCGATATTGCATCCATATTCATTGTTCAGGAACCCCGCGAAGGCACCGGACAGGCAGTTTGGCTTGCAAGAGAGCATATTTCTGAAAGCGACGACATCATCATTGCATTGGGTGATACTGTCTTTGATATTGACCTGAAAGAAATCCTTCAGCAAAAACAATCACTGCTCGGAGTTAAAAAGGTAGATGATCCCCGGAATTTTGGCGTGGTGGAAACAGATGAAAATGGCTTGATAAAAAGTGTTGTAGAGAAACCGTCAATCCCGAAATCGAACATGGCACTCGTTGGCCTGTACCGTATCAAGGAAGCGAAACAACTGATGAATGCGCTTGATGAAAACATCAGGAATAACGTTCGCACCCTCGGCGAATTTCACCTCACCGACGGAATTAATAAACTGATTGGCGATGGCGTTCCTATGAAAACTTTTTCTGTGGAGAACTGGTACGACTGCGGCAGTCGCGACCGTCTCCTTGAAACAAACGCCGTCCTTCTTAAAAAGAATTCAGCGAATGGAATTAATTACACTTTCGAAAACACAATTATTATTCAACCGGTTAACATTGCAGAAAACTGCAAGATCAGCAATAGCATCATCGGACCTAACGTAAGCATTGGAGACAACACAATTGTAAACTACTCAATTCTGAAGGACGCCATCATCGGATCCTATTCAGAAATTACCAATGCCGTGTTGCACCATTCTGTAATTGGAAGCGATGCTTCGTTGCATGGATTAAGCCAATCACTCAACCTCGGAGACAGTACTGAAATAGATTTCTCATAAATATTTTTACCGGTAATTTTGCCTAACGAACTTCGAACCCCAAACATCAAACCTGAAACTACCATATGCAAAGAGACACCCAAATCTTCAACCTAATTAAAAAAGAACAAGCCCGCCAGGAACATGGTATTGAATTGATCGCTTCAGAAAATTTTGTAAGCAAGCAGGTGATGCAGGCCATGGGTACATGTCTCACCAACAAATACGCTGAAGGCTTGCCCGGAAAAAGATATTATGGTGGGTGTGAAGTGGTGGACGAAGTTGAGCAAATTGCAATTGACCGCGCAAAGACACTATTCGGTGCAGCCTGGGCCAATGTGCAACCACACTCCGGCGCGCAGGCGAACGCTGCTGTATTCCTTGCGCTGGTTAAACCGGGAGATAAAGTACTGGGCTTTGATCTTTCTCATGGCGGGCACCTCACACATGGTTCTCCGGTTAATTTTTCAGGCAAACTTTACCACGCTGTTCACTATGGCGTTCATCCCGATACAGGCATTGTTGATTATGATAAAATGGAAGATATCGCCCGCGCTGAAATGCCGAAGATGGTCATCGCAGGAGCTTCCTCATACTCCCGCGACTGGGATTTTCCTCGCATGAGAAAAATTGCCGATGAAGTGGGTGCATTTCTTTTCGCAGATATCGCTCATCCTGCCGGACTGATCGCAAGAGGTCTGCTGAGTGATGCATTACCGCATTGTCATGTAGTAAGCACTACCACACATAAAACATTACGCGGCCCGCGTGGTGGAATGATCATGATGGGAAAAGATTTTGAAAATCCGTGGGGATTAAAAACTCCGAAAGGAGAAACACGGATGATGACTGCAATCATGGATGGTGCTGTATTTCCCGGTACGCAAGGCGGCCCGCTTGAACATGTGATTGCAGCAAAAGCAATCGCATTTCAGGAAGATCTCAGCGATGAATACCTGGATTATTGCGTACAAATGGTCAAAAATGCAAAGGCCATGGCGAAAGCATTTATGGCTAAAGGATACAAGATCATTTCAGGCGGCACAGACAACCATTCTATGCTGATCGACCTGCGTTCAAAAAACCTCACAGGAAAATTAGCAGAGAATACCCTGGTAAAAGCCGATATTACTGTCAATAAAAACATGGTTCCTTTCGATGACAAGTCTCCTTTCGTCACATCAGGCATGCGCATCGGTACCCCTGCAATGACTACACGCGGGGTAAAAGAAAAGGACGTGGAAAAAATTGTTGAACTGATCGACGAAGTCCTAATGAACAACGAAAACGAAACCCGCCTGAAAGCTGTGAAGAAAAAAGTGAATACGATGATGAATAAGTTTCCCCTTTATTCCTGAGGAACTTTCCATTTAATATTACAACCAATACTGGGTCGCTGCAATTCACTGACAGCTTTTCCTGAAAGTACATTTTCTAGCGCATCGCGTAAATCATTTCCTGTAACTGGTATGTTAAGCGAAGGACGTGCATCATCCAGTTGCCCCCTGTAGACAAGTTTATGGCTTTTGTCGAAGATGTAAAAGTCAGGAGTACAGGCAGCATCAAATCTTTTTGCGACTTCCTGCGATTCATCATAGAGGTATGGGAAAGGATAGTTGAGTTCCATGGCAGTTTGTTTCATTTTCTCAGGAGAATCTTCAGGATAATTAACGACATCATTCGAACTGATCGCCACGAACGCAACACCTCTTTTTATATAGTCATTTGCAAGCTTCACCAGCTGGTCATTTACAAATTTTACATACGGACAATGATTGCAGATGAACATGATCACTGAAACAACACCCTTCAACTTATCAGAAGAAAATTCACTCCCCGAAACAGTATCCGGCAATTGAAATTCCGGCAACTCAGTTCCCAGCGGAATCATATTTGATGGTGTGCGTGCCATTATTGTTGAACTTTTTTGATGAGCTAAATTACTCACTACTAACTACTCACTACTAACAGCATTACTACAACTTCTTCGCCGCATTCCAATAAACATCCATCTCTGCGAGCGTCATTTCATTCAGCTTCTTACCTGCTTTCCCTGCTTCAGATTCAAGATATTGAAATCGTTTGATGAATTTTTTATTCGTCCGCTCCAATGCCTCTTCCGGATTGATATTTTTAAATCGTGCATAATTTATCAGCGAAAAAAGCAAATCCCCAAATTCCTCAAATGCTTTTTCATCATTGCCGCTTTCAGCTTCAACTTTGAATTCATTCAGCTCCTCTTCCACCTTTTCCCAAACCTGCTCCGGTTTCTCCCAGTCAAATCCAACCCCACGTGCTTTCTCCTGTATACGAATGGATTTTATCAGTGCTGGCAGCGACTTCGGAACCCCTCCCAAAGCAGATTTATTTCCTTCTTTCAATTTCAGCATCTCCCAGTTTCTTTTCACTTCCTCTTCGTCTTTAACCTTAACTTCAGCATAAATATGCGGATGCCGGAAAATCAACTTCTCACATTGCGCATGTAACACTTCAGCAATATCAAACTCCTTTTTTTCCTCAGCAATTTTTGAGTAGAAAAGAAGATGAAGCATGATATCGCCCAGTTCCTTTTTGATCTCCGGGGAATCTTTATCGAGAATTGAGTCGGCCAGCTCAAAAGTTTCTTCAATGGTAAGATGCCTCAATGATTCCATTGTTTGCTTCATATCCCAGGGACATTGTGCCCGCAACTCATCCATGATCGTTGCCAACCGTTCAAATGCTTCCGCTCTTTTGGTCATAAATAATTGTATTTCTTCTATATACTGTTTACGGCACAAAAGTATAATTAATGCTTTTAGCTACATCATTTAAAATACGATGTGGAATAAGAAATACAAGAAAATAAATTACACGTTTCCGTTACGAAAAAATCTAAACATGTCTTCGACTGGCTGATAATAAAAAACCGAAAAAAATCTCCTAACCTATAATCAGTTTTTTCCGATAGACCTTACCTGGAGTGGAAATGTTAATGAAGTAGATACCTTTGGGCAATGTTGAAACATCAATATCAACAGGCAATATGCAGTAAGCACCCGGAAAGCTAAAACAAAGAACAATTTCCCCGATTGAATTATAAATCTCTATGGACTTTATTGCATACTGCCTACTGCCTACTGCCAACTTTTTATAAGTTGGATTCGGATAAATCTCTAATTCTTCTTCCTCTGTATTATTAAATCCTATTCCCGTCGAGATCATATCCCCAACCTTCATTCCATTCCCAAAACTACTTACCCAAATCTTATTTGCATTGTAAGGATTAAAGAAAATACGATGCGGCTGCCTGAATGGATAACTTAAGACCGGAATAAATGTTGGTGTCACTGAATTGATATCAGTACTAGTGAGTAACCCATCAGCTTCCGTTGCAACAAAAAGCTGATCGGGGTTCGTTGGATTGAAAGTAACAGAGGTAACCCCTTCCATCGAATTTAATCTTGTCCAGGTATTTCCTCGATCAGTTGTTTTATATAGCCCTCCCAATCCATTTGGAGGGCCTCCCCAGCCATTGTAAGTTCCGGCATACCATGTATTTTGAGTCGCATCATTCGGATCAACAACAACGTCCTGCGTCCAGTAAAACATATGCGAATCACTTTTATCGCTCCACTGCTGCAAACCGGGATTGTAGATAAAAACACCAGAGCTTTGTGTGAACGCTCCGGCAGCATTTCTTCTTCCATTATAGCTGCATAAAACAGTACCGTCATACAAAACCTGAATGTTGCCGGGATGCCCCTCAGTTCTTCCCGGTGGAGTTATGCGTGTCCACGTTGACGCGGACCCTAAATTAATATTCGTAGAAACCCACAGACCACCAAGATTCGCTGCATGATTTACTACACTTGCATACATCCTGTTGGCATTGTTTGGATCAGGTGCTATCCAGTAAACAGGATGTCCAAAATCATGCAAGGTCTGCCATGTACTTCCGTTATCTGTTGAGAATAAAATTTTACCGGTTGCATTCCCTGCATCCAGAATCGCATCCTGCAGACGGGTACTTTGGTACATGTCATGAATGGAAGATGTAGCAGCGTATAATGTTGTATTAGAAATGTTCTTTGCAAACCTGTAAACGGTGTTCGTATTTATGCCTGAATAATTGAAAGACCACGTATCTCCCCCATCATCACTGCGAAAAGCAGTAATGTCACTGAATGCACTCAACATATGCGTGGGATCCCGCCAGAATACCTGCCAGCATGTGGTATTCTCAATTCCACTTGAATGGTAATTCAAATGCTGAGGTGTTGATGAACCCGCCGGATGCTGATCCACTGCAGAAAGATATGCCTGTTGCCAGGTAACTCCACCATCGCTTGTTTTATGCACACAGGAAAAGTCCGTTACAATTACTTTAGATGAATTGAAAGGAGCTACTGCAATCCCGAAAAAACATTCAGGAAAACTCCATCCATGGTCTCCGCCTGAGCCGCTCCAACCTGTATAAATGTTCTGATTGCCTGAAGTCTGAAATACATGCTGCCACTGATTTGTTGAACTTTTCCATCGCATCACGTTTGGCTCGCCTAAATATGTAGCTCCCGCCAAATAGGCTGTTCCGGTATCATTCGACGCCATCGCTACATACATCAGGTAATCCTGAGAAGTAAGAATGCCGGGCAATCGATTCGTCCATGTGTTACTTCCATAATCCATACTGTAAACTCCACGGACAAATCCCCAGTAATCCCAGCCCATTACGCCTACATAAATATTATTCACATCACCTGTTAGAATGAAAAACCGGGTAACTGAACCTTGTTTCGCGCCGGCAAAGGAAAATATTTTTTGCCCGTTTGGAATTCCTGTTGATGCATCCACGCTGAAAGTACTTCCTCCGTCCGCACTAACCAGCAAGCCATCATTTGTTCCGATGTAAATATTCTGACCATCAAAAAAAACACCGCCAACTAAAATTCCGGCACCATTATTTACTGCATCGTGAATATCAGTAAATGTGTTCCCTCCATCATTAGAAATATAAACTGATCCATAATATGAAATGATAACCCTTGAAGGATTGTTATAGTCAGCAAATATTCCAAAAGTCTCCTCTGTATTATCCGGGTTTCCGGAAAGTGGACTCCATGTTTGTCCGCCATCAATACTCTTCACAGGAATTGCCTGGTTGCTTGAATAGTCAATGGTAAAACGGATGTTTGAATTGTTGGTGAAAACCATTTTGGCATTGTGACCGGATTGAATCGTTCTGAAATCAACAACGTCATAACTTTGACCGTAATCCATTGTGTGAAACAACTCACTCATGTCACTTGCAACATAATATTCATTCTCATTGGCCGGATTTATAGATGGAGAGAACAAGGCACCACCCCCGCCTGCACCGCGGGATTCAAAGGATGCAGGAAATTGCCCGAATGAAGATCCGGATGCCAAAATCAGCGCAAAAACAATAAATTTCAGAAAGTAATTTTTTATCATCAGCTTGAATTTTACAACTGATAAGATATAATACCTTAAGGCAATCCTAAGTAAAAATAAGGAAGAATCTTACAGACAAACTGTATTTAATAAAACTATTTAGCAAGCAAAGAACCCAGAAAAGCCTTTCCCTGCTCATGCGTGGGGTTCTTTTTCAATAACTTCCTCAGCAAATTTATTCCTTCTTGCTTGCGCTCCAGATACATCAAAGTCCCGGCCTTGTTATACATCGCCTGTTCATTATCCGGATCAAGGGACAAAGCCACATCGTAAAAACTATTAGCTCTCCTAAAATCATGATCTACTGACAGAATAAGATATCCAAGACTCACATAAGCTGAAGTATACCGCGGATTTTCCTTTATAATGAATTCCAGATTTCTCCGGGCATCTTCATGCCTGCCCATTTCAAACTGTGATTGTGCAAGTTTGTTTCTGAAATCCGGAATGAATGGCGCAAGATTCACAGCATTTTGAAAATAGTTGATGGCGCGGTCTTTATTTTCTCCTGCAACATAAGACTCTCCAATTCTGTAGCTCGTCCAGGCATCTTCATTAGAAAAACTTTTTTTAGATAAAATCGAGAATACATCATGCACACGCTCTGCATACTGCATCACCAATCCCGGATCATTTTTTAGATATGCCAAACGTACCAGGTTTTTGAAATTTGCTTTGATCTCCTCATCACTTCCATCGGGAAAATATTTTCTTGCACTGTCGAGGAGATAAAAAGAATTGGGCTCAAACTTTTCAAAGTAATTCAGAAATGCAACACCTCTCGAAACACGATCAGCGGCAGGATTGGTGATGCATGCAAGGGTCACAAATTCCTTTATCTTTTTCACTTCCTCTGCTTTCAACGGCCTCCGGATGTAATGATCGGTCGTTGTTACGTGCGGAATATCAATCGTTCCATTCTTCGGCATATGGCAACTCACACAATT
>CAYHHK010000168.1:4968-7449 GCA_964356415.1 uncultured Flavobacteriales bacterium | reverse complement strand
CAAATGCTGATGGTATTGCTATTAAGATTAATAACGCAACCACTGATAAAGAAAATAACTTCGTTACTTTCCTTAATCAAAATGGAGATGTGAAAGGAAGGATTGAAGGATTTAATTTAGCTACTGATTTGTGGACGCCTCCTTCTATTCCGATTCCTGACGTAACATTGAACTATACTTGGTCAGCTGGTACTTTCCCAACATTAAACTCAGGTACCTGGCCTACAATAAACCCTGGTAGTTGGCCTACGATAAACCCAGGAACATGGCCAACAGTGACTGTTGATCCTCCGAATACTCCTGGTAGCTTGACATTTACATCAACTGATTTGGATGGGAATGGCCCTCTTCCATCATTCCAAAGGGTTACTGGCGTTGATGTTAATGTGGGTTCATTTAATGCCGGAGTTAGCGGAGGAAGTTGGGGTAATTTAAGCGGAGGATCATGGGGCAGTTTAACTGGAGGATCATGGGGTAGTTTGACTGGGGGATCACTTCCTTCTCTGAGTTTTGGTAATCCGCCTTTCAATATTGGATTGCCTACTCAAAATGATGCACAGACCCTTGCATGTGAGGCAATGGAACGCGGGTTGGATGGCTTGATCGCATTAGATGTATTTACTGCTGCAACAAATGCTTTGAAAGCAACCGTTGTACAGGCTTGCAAAGACGGCGGTGTCACTTATGGTTCTCACGGCGCTGACTATGCCGAGTACATTGAGAAAGCTGATCATTCAGAATATATTCAGGCATTTGATGTAGTAGGCATCAAAGGCGGAAAAGTGAGCCGCAATACTGAAGGCGCTGAACAGATTATGATCGTAAGCAGCAAGCCGGTTGTACTTGGTAATACTCCTAACGAAGGCGAAGAGAAGAATTATGTTACCTGCGGTTTCATGGGTCAGTTGCCATGCGTGGTGCGCGGCTTATGCCATAAAGGTGATTATGTTCTTGCATCAAACCTGAATGACGGCACTGCTGTAGCCGTAGCTCCTGAAAACTTAACCATAGATATGCTCGACCGCATTGTAGGCCGTGCATGGGAAGAGCAAACCAGCGAGATATATGGTTTAGTGAACGTAGCCATCGGTCTTAAAACAAACGAATGGGTAAGCATCTTCAAAACCCAGGAGAACAAGATGAGCACCATGAGCGCAGACATTGACATGCTGAAATCTGCCATGGGCATTAAGAATGTGAATGCAGGCGCTAACTCCTCAGCCAGCATTTCTAAATAGTTTTTTCATTTTGATAAATCCTCCATTCATCAAGGAGTGCTGCGCAACAGCACTCCTTGATGCTAAAGGGGGAGGTAGAGGGAAAAACAATTAACAATGGTAAGGTGGGTTATGTAGTTCCGGTAAATGAAAAAGAAATAGCCCTGGGGATAATTGATTTTTATGAATTGGGCAGAGAAGAGGAATTTCATTTGAATATTGCAAGGGAGAAGTTCAGGTTTAGCTGGAAGGGTTTTGTGAACAAAATATTGTTTGCTATAACTCAATCCTGATCTGAAATCTGTTTCTCCCGGATTATATGACAATTATCATGTCTGTTCCGAAACCATTGTAGAATAAGGCTTTTCGGGATTCCTGCGGCCTTTTTTTGGGTTTGATAAAATCTGTTGATTTTGTTTCAAGAGATTTTGAAATCAGAACAAATATTCTCATTTTTGCACTCCTAGGCATCTATACCAACAAGGCAAATACTATTTTTTTATGAATTTATTGAAAAACTACAGTATAAAATATGTGCGCATTTGTTTTCATGCCAATTTGCTGCTTTTTACTTTTCTGTTATCTGCAGGCATCATACTTTTTTTCAGTGGATGTAAGGTGAAACCATCGCCTGATTCGAAAAAGGAGCAACAAAATGAAGTGAATAATTATTCAAATAAAGGTACAGTTGATCCTGAGAAAAATGCCGGAGAGAAGTTAGGCAATGATGCAGGCAATCTTCCCTTTTCCCTTCTCGAATCTTTTTCTCAGGAATGGACTTCAGGAATATCAGGTGGAGGCAGAAGTACTGAGTACAGTTTTCGCTTGATAATAAATACAGCTGATAAAATTGATTTCGATTCTGCTTGGATAAGTGGTAATGCATTTAAAGTTTACCTGGCAAATACATCAAAAGTGATAAGCAACCGGCCGGTTATAGTTGCTCAAAACGATACAGCAACCGTGCGCGTTTCGCACTCTTCCAATGCAAAACCAAGTAGTGTTGCTGCACCTCTTCAATACAAAGGCGCTGCACTTATCAGCTACAGGTTAAACGGAAACACTCATTACTACGAAATTTTATCCATCGAAAAAAAACCTGCAATTCACGGACAATAAATTAATTACTTTAATCAACCCCTATGAAGAAAACAATTACCTACATCTCCGCAATTCTGCTTATCGCACTTGCGGGCGCACAAGCGCAATCAACATTGATGCCCGGCAGTAGCGCCAATCCCCCAAAGAGTTCAAACTTTTTTGA
>CAYHHK010000168.1:0-4868 GCA_964356415.1 uncultured Flavobacteriales bacterium | reverse complement strand
GCAAAAGGACCTGACAACACACCCGGAGGATATTATGGAATTGGACGTCTCAATTGCATTGCTTTTCATCCAACAAATACCAATACATTTTGGGTAGGCACCGCTGCCGGTGGTCTCTGGAAAACAACTAATGGGGGTTCATCGTGGAGCGCATCTACAATAAATGGATTAGTGTTGGGAGTTACTGATATAGCTGTTGACCCGAACAGTCCCAATACTATTTACATAGCCACCGGTGATGGCGAAGGTGGAAGTTTGGCTGGTTTTGTAGGAGGCGACTATGGAAGCGGAGACAGTAAAAGTGTTGGAGTGCTTAAATCAACAGATGGCGGCAGCACCTGGAACACAACAGGATTAGTCTGGACTGTGCAAGACCAGCGCGTAACTCACCGTCTGCTGATAAATCCTAATAATCCGCAAATTCTAATTCTTGCTGCATCAGATGGTATTTATAGAACCACCAATGGTGGTGCAGCATGGACACAGGTTGCAAACGGCGCGAACGTAAATGACCTTGAGTTCCGTCCCGGAGATCCAAATACGGTTTATGCCGCCACTTATACTTATCTTAGCGGTGGAGATGCACAGATCTATACATCTTATGATGGTGGCGATTCATTTTCTCAGTCATCCTTTTTCAGTGGGTCTTCCCGTATCAATATGGCTGTTACTCCTGCCTGGCCTGATCTTGTTGATTGCATAATTGCCAACCAACAATCCGGCTTGCTGGGGTTGTATTATTCTGATGATGCCGGGCAAAATTTCTACGAATATTTTCCCGGCAGTTGCAACAATAACATGCTCAATGGCAGTGTTGACGCCAGTGGTTGCGATGGTCAAGGCAATTATGATCTTGCTTATGCAATCAGTCCTTCAGATAAAAATGAAATCTGGATCGGAGCTGTTAATATGTGGGCAACCAGCGATGGCGGTGGAAACTGGAATCTGGCAAACTACTGGTACGATGAACAAAACCCTGCAGGTGTTCCAGTCGTTCATGCCGACAAACATTTTATAGCTTTTGATCCACAGAATTCCTCTACAATATATCAATGCAATGATGGTGGATTGTACAAAACAACTAATGGTGGCAACTCCTGGACAGTAGCATCTAATGGTATTCAGAATAGTCAAATGTATAGAATTGCGATCGCTCAATCTCAGCCTGATGTCGTAATTTGCGGGTTGCAGGATAATGGAAACAAACTTTTGGCAAACGGTACATGGGGCGATACAAGAAGTGGCGGTGATGGATTGGATTGTGCAATTGATTATACAAATGCCGACATTCAATACGCTACCTGGCCAAACGGTGGCTTACAGAGAACAACCGATAGATGGAATACAAAAACGATCATTTCGACGAATATACCGGGGCAACCTTCGGGATCATGGCTTACTCCAATTCGACTTGATGACAATAATCCGCAAATTATTTATGCTGCACTTGATAAGGTATATAAATCAAACGACAGAGGGGATAGCTGGCAAGCGATTTCGAATGTCTTTACCGGACGCCCATTTAGACACTTGTCTGTCGCACCTTCTAATTCGCAATACATTGCTGCTTCAACGTTTGATTCCTTATTTATGACAAACGATGGAGGTAATTCATGGGGGCTTGTTAGTTCTTTAACGCAGCAGGGCACTTATATATCTAACATAACCCATCAATCAGACAATCCGCAGATTATCTATGTAACACTTTCCGGGTATGTTTCAGGCGAAAAAGTTTACAGGTCAACGGATGATGGGAATACTTGGAGCAATATTTCCGGAAGCCTTCCTAATGTTCCGGTTAATTGCATTGTCCAGGAAAAGGGCTCCACTACTGTATATATAGGTACAGATTTGGGAGTATGGTACAGGAATGAATTTCTTTCTGACTGGATTCCGTTTAACACAAACCTGCCTACTGTTCCTGTTACTGATCTCGAAATTTATTATACCAATCCCGTAAACCAAATTTGGGCCGGAACATTTGGCAGAGGTTTATGGCGTACCAGCGGTTGGGTTGGAATAACAGATCCGGAAGCCGTAAACAATGCTTTTGCTTTGTTTCCAAATCCTGCAATTGGTGAGTTTGAGGTAATCATAAAAAATCCAATGCTTTCAGTTAAGCAACTATCAATTCTTAACCAGCTTGGGGAAGTTGTCCTTACTGTCGAAAGGCCTTTGACTCTCGATAGCAAAATAAATGTTAATCTGGATGGTTTGGCCAATGGAGTATATGTTGTTAACCTGATTACAAACCAGACTCCGGTGATAAAGAAGCTGGTGATTTCCAGGTAGACCGGTTTAATCAAAATATCCCCGGCAGTTTTGCTTTTGAGTAAATAAAAAAATTATTTGCCACAGATTCTCAGATTGGTTTTTTGTAATTGAATTAAATCTGTGAATCTGTGGCATTTTTGTTTTTTAGTATTCATGATTTTTATCCTTTCGTTTTTGATCCTCATTACCGACTTTTGAAAAAAAATAGAAAATGAAACCGAAAATATTATTCCTCCTGATCCTTGTTACCGTGGCATGTGCTTCGGTCCTAAAGAATGAAGAACCGTGGACAGAAAGCCAACTGATGAATCCGGCAGACCTGGCAAAAATGCTTAACGATCCTTCTGCAAAGCTTCCTTTAATAATTAGTATTGGTCCTTCAGGACTGATAAAAAACTCTGTTGATATAGGTCCCGGAAAAGAAAAAGAGAATATTGAAAAATTAAGAGCTGAACTTTCCAAACTTCCGAAGGACAAGGAAATTGTTATTTATTGCGGATGCTGTCCTTTCAAACCCTGTCCCAATATCAGGCCTGCATTCAGTCTTCTCAATGAGATGAAATTCACCAATCACAAACTCCTAAACCTTTCACAAAACCTGAAAGTTGATTGGATTGACAAAGGTTACCCGATGGCCAATTAACCCTGGCGTTCTGTGTGTTCAGGATCCCAAAGTAAACTTCACCGGCAGGTTCATCTGCACACGTACTTCTTTTCCTTTTACTTTTCCCGGTGTCCATTTCGGCATTGTATTTAATACCCGGAGCGCTTCTTCGTCACAACCATTTCCGATGCCGCGCAGTATTTTGATATTTGTAAGTTTCCCGGTGCGGTCCACGATAAATGTAACGACAACATTGCCTTCAGTCCTGTTGGTGCGGGCTGTCAATGGGTAGCGGATGTGTTCCTTCAGGAAATTCAATAGCGCCTCATCACCCCCGGGAAAAGAAGGCATCACCTCAGCAAGAAAATAAATACTGTCGTTATGCAGTACTTTACCGCTGTTCAACTTCATCACGATTTTTTGGTGGTGCGGTTTTCCCTCAGTCTTCTTTCCGTTTTCATCGTAACTCGTTGTGTCAATCCTGCCGCATGAAACAAGGAATGCCGTGATGGCAGCCGTATCCCCGGCCCATGCCTCCTCACCGCTGTATCCGCAGGTTTCATATTCTTGAGCAATAGAAGAAAATGAAACCAAACTCATGACAAAAATTGCAGTGATAACTTTTAGTTGCATGACAATAATGTTTTATATGACTCTTTCTTGCAATGTACTTTGCGAATGTAATAAAGCCGGTTTAGAATGCTGCTTGACTAAAAATATATTTCGTTAATTTGATTTGTACAATTCCCTCAAATCAACCCATCTTCAAATCAGCTCATCCTCTCATCCTCAAATCCCCTTCAAATCCTCAAATCAACCCGTTATTTCCCTGAAAAACAATATCCTTGAAAATATTTTCAGTTTCATTCAATAAATGCCGGAAGCCTGCGTTTTTATCAGCATAAAACAAAAATGAATGAATAAAACTACTACTCGGGATTTACTCTACTACGCGTACAACGAATCTGATCTAAAAGACTCAGATCGCATCCAGCGCGGCATTGACGGTGATCCGTTGGTGCAAAATGAGTTCAATGAAATTTTAGAAACGCTTTCAGTGCTTGAGGCCTCCAAAGTTCAACCAAGCAAAGCAACATTAAAGAAGATTTTGGATTTTTCTATAGGCAAATAATTACCCTTTGAGGTTATTTTTTGCTTTCGACTTAATCACTTAATCACTTAATCACTTAATCACTTAATCACCTAATCACCTAATCACCTAATCACCTCATCACCTCATCACCTCATCACCTCATCACTTCTTCAACTAACTCTTTCTTATCAAGGAATTGAAAAAAAGTATCACTGCGTAATCCAAGTCTGAGCGATTCTACAGCAATAACCTCATTGGGTGCAATGTTTCCGAGATTCACATTGGCACCGATCAGATTGATAAAATAAGCTTGTCCGGACTTGTTTGGTGTTTCCCAGATGATCTTATCAGCAGGAACTTTCGCGAGAATTTTATTGATCAGTACAACGTGTGCTTTTCCATTGGGTCTGTAAATACCGACCGTTCCGCTCTCCCTTGCTTCTGCAATCACTTTCCAAGCTCCGGCTTTTAGCTCGCGCTCGATCATCTCTATCCACTTATTCGGATGTATAATGATGCCTTCTTCTTTGGAACCTACTTCTGTAATCACCGTTACCTGCTTCGCAAGCGTTCTAATGATCTCACATTTTTTCTCGTGAGACAAGGTGATACTGCCATCTGATACTTCAGCATGTGTGAGTTTTAACTTGTCGAGGAGTTTCCTGTAATCATCAAACTGATTGCGGATGATAAATGCTTCCAGCAAGGTGCCACCCAGATATACCGGAATGCCTGCCTCCCTGTAAACGCTTATTTTTTTTTCCAGGTTCGGAGTGACCATCGAACTTCCGAATCCAAGCTTAACAAGATCTACATAGGGACCGCAGCTTTCAACAAAATCTTCAGCTTGCCTTATGCCAAGCCCTTTATCCATCACCATAGTCAAACCGCTTTCAC
>CAYHHK010000167.1:0-7577 GCA_964356415.1 uncultured Flavobacteriales bacterium | reverse complement strand
CATCCTGAAGAACCTGCAGCAGGAAGTGATACGAACGTTACGCTTACGGTAGGAATGGTAGTCTGATAAGGACTTGGATTGCCATTGAAACGAACACCGGGCTGTGAACTTGTCCAGTTGTAGAAAGTGCAGTTGGCAGCAGCATTTACGCTGAATGTTGCGGCAGGCGCACCCACGCAACCATCTGCGATGGAAGCCGTGTAATGAACAGTGCTTGTCGGAGGAGCAGAAATTACGCTGACCGTTACAGATACACAATTGGTATTGTTACATGTTCCTTCTATACGGGCATAATAATTTTTAACGCCTGTTGTTGCCGGAGTGATGGTGATGGAAGCACCGGTTCCGATAGAAGCTCCGGCACCGCAACCTCCTTCATACCACACATACCCTGCGCCATCGCCGAAGGTACCACCGGTAACAGAAAGGGTTACCTGGTTTCCGATGCAGATCTGCCCGTAGTTTGCATTGCTTGACGCACTTACAGGATCAGTACTTGGAGAAAGAATGGTCACATTGAATGAGCATGATGAACTGCCGCAAACATTTGTTGCAGTGCAGGTAACCGGAGTAGTGGCTCCCACAGTAAAGGTACTTCCTGATGCAGGAGAACATGAAACCGTTGCGGTCGGTGTTCCGGTCGCTGTCGGATCGGTCCATGTTGCCACAGGATTGCACTGAGTAATGTCTGAAGGACATGCGCCGATCACCGGAGTTTCGTTGATCGTGACATTGAAAGAGCAACTTGATGGTGAACCGCAACCGTTAGTGGCAGTACAGGTAACCGAAGTGGTTCCAGGTGAGAATGTTGATCCTGATAAAGGAGAACAAACTACAGTAGCTGCCGGATCGCCAGTGGCGGTAGGGTCAGTCCACGTTGCAACGTTGTTGTCGCACTGAATAATATCTGAAGGACATGCGCCGATCGCAGCAGGCGTGCAGGTTGTTGTAACACTAATCACATTTGAATTGTCTGAAGTGCTTGAAGCACCTGTAGCGCGTAACCTGTAATAATAAGTGGTGTTGGCTGTCAATCCTGAAACAGGTTGTGTTACACCTGCAACTGAAAGGTTGTTGTAACCGGGAACAAATGAACCGGCGTTTCCGGTGACAGTGATATTATCAATTGCGCTTGTTCCTCCAGTACCGACAGTGGTCAGGTTGACAGCAGTATTGGTGTTCATGATCCAGCGAAGGAAAACGGAAATTTTATTTTCACAAACAGCAGGGAGTGCAATGGTATTCAACACGCCTGTTGTCCAGTCATTCCCAACAACGACTGTTCCGCCCGGCACATCTGTATAAGAACCACCTGCGCCAATTTTATACTGAAGTTTAAAATCTTTTGGGCCTGTATTGGATGAACGCTGCGCAGACGAAACTGTAAGGTTGTAATATCCGGCAGTGACCATACTAACTTCCCAATAGTCAACTCCGGAACCTGATGCCCATCCTCCACTTGCACTTGCTGTGGTTGCTGCACTGGTTGCACTACCTGAAGTAGGTACATAAGAAACAGCTGCAAGGCATCCAAACAAATTCAAAGTCTTTGAGGCGTTAAAAGCAATTCCACCATCAGCGATATTGTCATCGGGATTGCCGGGGAAATTCCATTCAACAACAGGGGTTGTGGAAGCGGCGTAAAAAGTACTTGTAGTTGCAACGTCAAGTCTGTAGCCGGTTGCTCCTGTAACAGGATCCCAGTTTGAATCGAAACTCTGATTGGCAACATTTGTTGCTGCTGTTGCATTGGGAATATCAATGGTGGTTGTAAATGTACCCTGCGAGCCATAAGCAGTAATACCATTACTGTTTGTTGCATAAGAATGGTAATAATAAGGCGTACTTAGTGCCAGTCCGGTAAGAGATGAAGTAAAATTAATTCCTGCAAGGTTTGTAGAAGCAACCGGCGTACCACTTCCATTCGGGAAACCAGCAGTTGTGCTGTATTCAATTCCGTAATCAGTCAAGGTACCGCAGCCGGGAGAGGAAACGGTTCCTGCTACTGTGGCAGAAACAGAGCCAATTGGACCGGCAGCTCCGGATGTTGTTGATGGAGGCGTATTGATCCCTGCCCCCACAACAGCAGTGGTAGTTGAAGTTCCTCCGCCATTCACAGGAATATTGCCACTATAAGATATTGCAGCAGTCGGATCGAATTGAACAAAAATAGTTGTGGGATTCAAAGTTGGCGCAGTATAAGGAACCGGCAGGGTACTCAAGTACGTACCTCCTGAAGTGAGGCAGTAGCTGAATCCCGGCAATGCATCAATGCTTACCGGTGAACCATCAAGACTGGTACCTGATAAGGAAAAACTCTGTGGCCCTGCCGTTGTGTTGATGCAAACGCCGCCGAATGCAGCAGACATCGCTCCGGCATTTAAGGTCGGGGTGGTAATGGCAGAAGTAGTACCATTCAGCTGAACATCCACAACCGATGTAGCATTGTCAAATCCACCCGTTCCGGAAGCGCCTGTTGCACCATAACCATACAAACGAAAGGTGGTTGCAGTGGCAATATTCGTAAGAGCAGTTATGGTAATTGTTCTTGGCGTTGTGGTTGAAGCACCGCCGCTACTCATGCCTGTAACGGTCCCCAGGTCAGCTATAAATCCATCTGCCGAAGATCTGAGTGTAACACTGGAAGGCCCAGTTCCTGAACGATCCCATGTAAAAACAAGTGATGTTGGTGTGAATGAAAATCCGCCGTTCGGAGAAACAATAAACTGGATATAGTCATTTCCGGCAACGGCTTCGGCAAGCGTATTTCCTCCGGCAGTATTACCGGCGTTCCACCATGCAGAACCGCCGAACCTGTTTCCGTTTGCAGCAGCTGTTACACCGCCCAAAGTCAGGTTGACAGGACCCGCAATATTTGGATCATTGGCTACACTTGGCTCCGTTGTTTCAGTTCCGAGATTGCCGAAAGTATTCCACTGAAGAAGTTGCGCTTTGCAGATATTTCCGGTAGAAAATAAAAAGCAAAACAATAAAGCAGAAAACAATTTTCCTGCACTGATCTGATCGTACATTTGTTTCATGTTTTTGATTTTAAGTTTTCCTGAAATGACGTTGATGCATAATTTCAAGGGCTATAAAGATAGAGAAATTTAAATTAAACCCGCATCCAATAAGGACATGGCGGCATGCAATATTACACTGCCAATGCAACCGCCGCAATAACTGAATATTAAGAAAAAAAGAAGAAATTGGGTTTTGCTTATAACCAACCGGGATTATTGCTGATCATTCCCATTTTCCATAGGGCAAAGACAACAATAATCATAATCACAAATGCCACTGCAAAAACGTACGTTAGCTTTTTATAAGTACTGGCTTGATTTTGAAGCTTCATCCTCCTGATAATGTTGAAAATCACATTTTCTGAGCGGTAAAAGGCGCTTTCGCTTTTAACAATGTAGTCAAAGGCACCGTATTTCATGGTATTTACAGCGACTTCAATTTTATCCTGCCCGCTGAACATGATCACTTCGGCTTCCGGTTTCTGGGCTTTTATTTCCTTTAGAATTTCGGTACCATTCATGGCGTCCTTACCGATCTTATCGAAATTATAGTCCAGAAAGACTATTTGAGGATTCATAGAAAGGTTTTTGAGGCATTCTTCACCACTGGGAAAAATATGCGTGGTAAAGGTTGTGTATTTGCTCAGATAATCCTGTAGCATCATAGCTTGCATGCTATCGTCATCAACGATGAAAATGGTTTTTACTTCAGCCATTGTTTTAGTGTTGGCTTCAAAAGTAGAAAATCTGTTTAAACAAACAAGTATTGCCTTGAAAGGTCTTTTGAACAGATAATAAAAGAGAAATTATGCCGCTACCCCGATTTTTTTAAGATGCACAAGATGGGATCTCAAAGCACTACGAAAAGAAGGGTGCTCTTTATAGTCAATATTAAACTCAAGACAAGTAGCACGAACGATTTTGCTGATCTGAGGATAATGCACATGGCTGATTCGCGGGAAAAGGTGGTGTTCAACCTGAAAATTCAATCCACCGAGCAACCAGCACCACATCTTGCTATTCATGGCAAAGTTAACGGTGGTATTAATCTGGTGAATTGCCCACTCACTTTCAATACGCATTGGTTGAACCGGGGTTACGAACTCTGCATCTTCGACAACGTGCGCCAACTGGAAAACAACGGCGATGATCACGCCTGTCACAAAGACCATAACGCTGTAACCAATAATTGTATCAATGACTCCCACATTGTACATTGGCAAAACAATAAATGCACCGACGTAAAATAATTTCGAAGCCCAGAATATGATGTGTTCTTTCACGCTCATGGGTTGAATTTTTGTATGGTCTGCAATTTTTCCTGAGAAATATTTTTTAAAATCCTGCAGGAAAATCCATGTGAGATAGGTAAGTCCATAAAGCAAAAGTCCATAAATGTGCTGATAACGGTGAAACCAATATTTCTTCTGACTGGAATGCACACGAATGAAAGGCTTAATATCGATATCATCATCCATCCCTTCCACATTTGTATATGAGTGGTGGTTGATGTTGTGCTTCTGCTTCCACATGAAATTACTTCCACCCATCATATTGAGGGCATAGCCCATAGTTTCATTGAGCCATTTGATGTTGCTGTAGCTGCCATGTGCACCGTCATGCATCACGTTAAAGCCGATTCCGGCAAACAGGCCTCCCATTACAGTGCACAATCCAAGAGAAATGTACCATGCGGCAGGGGTAAAGAAAACAAGCACAATGTACGATGCGATGAGGGCACCAACGAAAGCGAATGTTTTGAAGTAGAGCCGGAAGTCTCCGGTTGGCTTAACTTTTTTTTCTGCGAAATAAGTATTGATTCGTTCTTTGAGTGTATTGAAAAATACCGGTTCGCTATTGTTAAATTTTACTGATGACATTTGGTGAATTAAGTTGTTTGATTGCATTACAAATAACGCAGGAGAATGCAAACAGTTGCAAAGGTACTCATTCTTTTATGAACAGGAGGGGGATTGATGGTGAATTAGTTACCAAGGGGTTAATTAGGGGAAATTGGGGATATGATTGTAGTCATGTATGGTAAAAATTGGCGGGCTGCTTCGTGCCTCGCAGTGACTACGCTGGATGAGAGGAATGAATGACCCCGCCTAGCCTAAGGCTAGACGAGGTATCTTGCCACGAATTACACGAATTATCACTAATTGGTGTATGCATTGTAATAATGTTTCGTGTGAATTAGTGAATCCCGATAGCTATCGGGACGTGGCTGAAATTTTAATTCAACCCCGCCTCGCCTGAGGCGAGACGAGGAATTCTTTTGATTAAACAAGCACACTCTCTCCGACTAGTTGTCGTACTGCTTTTTTGATGGCTTCGGCATCGAAGTGGCATTCATCGTAGAGTTCTTTCTGTTCACCGTGTTCGATAAAACGGTCGGGAATGCCGAGGCGGGTGATGGAGGCAGAATAATTGTTGTCGATCATGAACTCTGCAATGGCACTTCCGAAACCGCCCATGATGCAGGCGTCCTCCACGGTAATTATCTTCTTATATTGAGAAAAAATTTCGTGCAAGAGTTCAGTATCCAGGGGTTTTACAAACCGCAAGTCATAGTGTGCAGGAAAAAAACCTTCTTTATTTAAATCATCACAGGCATCAACAGCAAAATTTCCGGGATGACCTATTGAGAGAATTGCTACCTCTTCCCCATTCCTTATCATTCTTCCCTTGCCGATCACCAGCTTTTGCATTGGTTTTTTCCAGTCAACGATCACACCATTTCCACGTGGATATCGAATGCTGAAAGGCGCATTGGTTTCTTCCAGCTGCGCAGTATACATGAGGTTGCGCAGTTCTTCTTCATTCATCGGCGCACTTACGATCATATTCGGAATGCATCTGAAATATGCATAATCGAAAGCGCCATGGTGGGTTGCACCATCAGCTCCGGCAAGGCCGCCGCGATCAAGGCAAAATACCACATGCAGATTTTGCAATGCTACATCATGTATCACCTGGTCGTAAGCACGTTGCATGAACGATGAGTAGATATTGCAAAACGGAACCATCCCTTGTGTTGCAAGTCCGGCGCTGAATGTAACGGCATGCTGCTCCGCAATACCTACATCAAATGCACGATCAGGCATGGCCTTCATCATGATATTGAGCGAACAACCACTGGGCATTGCAGGTGTAACACCAACTATTTTCGGATTTTTCTCTGCGAGTTCAACAATTGTATGACCGAACACATCCTGATATTTAGGCGGTGAAGGCTTGTCGTTTTTCGGCTTGTGTATTTCGCCACTGATCTTATCGAATAAGCCGGGAGCATGCCATTTGGTCTGGTCTTTTTCAGCGTTCGCATAGCCCTTTCCCTTTACAGTAAGTGCATGCAATATTTTAGGGCCGGGAATGTCCTTTAGATCCTGCAGCACTTTCACCATGCGATTTACATCATGTCCGTCAACAGGACCGAAGTACCTGAAACGAAGTGATTCGAAAAGGTTGCTTTGCTTAAGCAATGTTGTCTTGACAGCATTTTCAAGTTTGGAAGCGATCTCTTGTGCATTCGGTCCGAACTTTGAAATTTTTCCAAGCAGCTTCCACACTTCATCCTTCACTTTATTATAAGTGTGCGATGTGCTCATATCGGTCAGGTATTCCTTCAGGGCACCAACATTTGGATCAATGCTCATGCAATTGTCGTTGAGGATGACAAGCAGGTTTGAGTTCTCAACTCCGGCATGATTCAACGCTTCAAAAGCAAGTCCGGCAGTCATGGCACCATCACCAATCACAGCAATGTGCTGGCGCTCTTTCTCACCTTTGAGCCTTGAAGCAACGGCCATACCGAGTGCCGCACTAATAGAAGTTGAAGAATGACCCACACCGAAAGTATCGTATTCGCTTTCGCTCCGTTTTGGAAATCCGCTGATGCCTTTGTAAATCCTGTTTGTATGAAACTGATCCCTGCGACCCGTCAGGATTTTATGTCCGTAAGCCTGATGCCCAACGTCCCATACCAGCTGATCATAAGGCGTATTAAAAACATAATGCAATGCGACGGTCATTTCGACTGTGCCAAGAGAGGCACCAAAATGGCCTCCATTCACAGAAACGATATCAATAATATAATCACGAAGTTCTCTGCTGACTTCTTTTAACTGATCTTCGCGCAGGGAGCGCAAATCGGCAGGTAAATTGATCTTTGCCAGAAGGGAGCCGGGTTCTACTTTGTTCATTGCAGGTTTCAGAGGCAAATATACTACTTAGCAGCTATAGCAGGCAAAATTATGTTCTTGACTGAACAAATTGGTTCTCTCCAATAAAATTCACTCTGTATCAGGTATTATAAACAAGGTATTTTATAATGTAACGATTGATAATTACGAAGCGGAAAGAGTAACGGATTGGGCAATGAATTGTTTTGAATGGTTCAGGGCAGTTCAATTGAAATAGAAAGGGGGTTTGTGTTATCTTTGCGGCACGGAATGCAGTAGGTAGTAGGTAGTAGGTAGTAGGTAGTAGGTAGTAGGCACAAGTCACAAGTCACAAGTCACAAGTCACAAGTCACAAGTCACAAGTCACAAG
>CAYHHK010000166.1:0-7631 GCA_964356415.1 uncultured Flavobacteriales bacterium | reverse complement strand
GAATCAAGGCTTTCATCATTTTTACGGGTGGGCCTACTTGGGCTCGAACCAAGGACCCACAGATTATGAGTCTGTTGCTCTAACCAACTGAGCTATAAGCCCCGCTCTTCTCTCAAAGAGTTCGCGAAAATAAAATTTATATTCAACAAGCCCGCAATTTTGGATCTTTTATTCATTTAATATGGTTCAAAATATCATTTTGACAGTTTCTCCTGACCATCCTTAATCCCTTTCTTTACTTCATGGCATACCGAGCTGCTAATTTTCACATCTTCAAATTTTCACATCTTCAAATCAAAATATGGCTTTAAGCAGATTCTGGTCTTTTATCATTGCAGGCAGCATACTTTATATTTTCTTTCTGCTGGCATCAGGACGGACCTATACCATTAGCAATGTGGTTAACGGGTCTCAAAATGACCCTGTTGTTGTGGCTGAATATCCGGCCGGAAAAATACAATCGGAGGACACATTGCTTTATTCATACATACTGGCCAACAAAGCAACCGGCTATCAGTCGGGCGATACAACCTACCGCGTGACTGATAAAGGAGTAATAGAAGTGTATACAGGAAAACAGTCTGCAGATGGAATTTTTATGACATGTAAAAATACCATTATGGATTTATGGCTGCCCCTCATCGGTTACCTGACTTTTTTCTGCGGTTTACTTTATCTCTTAAGCGACTCGAATGCCATCAGCAAACTGGCCCGGTTTTTAACTCCGCTTTTTGCAAGAATTTTTCCTGAGCTTCCCAAAGGTCATCCTGCCTATGGTTTTATGACGATGAACTTTGCCGCCAACTTTTTAGGCCTCGACAATGCTGCCACTCCTTTCGGTTTGAAGGCCATGGAAAGTATGCAGGAGGCAAACCCCGAAAAGGAACGCGCATCCAACAGCCAGATCATGTTTCTCTGTCTGCATGCCGCCGGACTCACATTGATCCCTACATCAATCATCGGATACCGCGCCGCCCAAAATGCCAGCAACCCGTCCGACATCATGCTTCCGTGCATCATCACTTCTTTTATAGGGACGCTGGCAGCGCTTATTTTTGTCAGCATCAGGCAGCGTATTAATTTGCTGAATGGAGTCATCATACTTTTTACAACCTCCATCAGCGCCGTCATCGGTTTCCTCATGTTTTACATCAGTCGGATGGGTGGCATCAGTAAAATGCACTTTACTTCCAACCTGAGCAATGGTGTTTTGTTATTTATCATATTGTTGATTGTTGTGTATTGTATTGTTCATGAGAAAATATTCCAAAAAAACCAGACCAATATTTTTGATTCGTTCGTGACAGGAGCGAAGGACGGCTTTACCACAGGCGTGCGCGTACTGCCTTATATGATAGCCATGCTCGTTGCACTCAGCATTTTCCGGAACTCAGGATTGATGAACATTGTAATGAGCGGCATCACTTCTGTAATGAATGTATTCGGTGTGGATCCGCAGATCACCAATGCCATTCCTGTTGCATTGATGCGCCCGTTCAGCGCCGGTGGTTCGCGTGGATTTATGCTTGATGCAATGAAAACATATGGACCGGACTCGCTGGCCGGACAACTTTCCTGTCTGTTCCAGGGAGCAGCTGAAACAACTTTTTATGTGATCGCACTTTATTTTGGCAGTGTAGGTGTAAAGAATACACGCTATACACTTTGGATCATGCTGCTGGTGGATTTGGTTTGTGTGATGACGGGGATTGTGGTGTGTAAGCTATATTTTTAATCAAAAGAATTCCTCGCAGCTTGCTGCGGGGTCATTCATTCCGGAATTTTCGTTTGTGATTCTGTTTGAATATTTCTATGAAACTTTGTGTGTTGATTGCCATGCCTGAATGACGAAGTCGGGAAGATATTGGGATAATGACTTGGTAGCATTTCTAAGTTATTGCCACCAAGACACGAAGGCACGAAGAAAGCCAAATTACAAAAAGGCTATTCATGTATATTCAATTAGAACCGCTGTCTGATCTCCTGGCACAACTCCACCAGCACCCCATTAGTAGACTTCGGATGCAGAAAGCAAACGAGTTTGTTATCTGCCCCCGGGAAAGGTTCATCACAGGTAAAAACAAACCCGGATGCTTTAAGACGTTTCATTTCAGCAAGGATATCATCCACTGCAAAGGCAACATGATGAATTCCTTCGCCCCGCTTTTCAATGAATTTTGCAATGGCGCTGTTTGGATCACTGGCTTCAAGCAATTCTATCTTTGATTCACCTACCTTATAAAAGGAAGTAGAAACCTTTTCGCTTTCCACGCTTTCTGTTTTGTAATGTGGTGTGCCCAGCAGTGCGGCAAATAATTTATTTGCGCCATCAATATCTTTAACTGCTATACCGATATGTTCTATTTTCATAATCATTCTATTTGGATTTAGTCCCCTTTCAGGGGGGATTCAGGGGGTAGCATTCGGAATCTCTGCATAAAAACTCGCTCCCTTTCCATCCTCACTTTCAAACCACACTTTTCCTTTCAGCTTCTCAATGGCGTTCTTTACTATAAACAATCCAAGTCCTGACCCGCTTGAATCCGGATGCCCGCGGTAAAACATTTCAAATACCCTGTGCTTCACGTGTTCCGCAATTCCCTTTCCATTGTCTGTTACCTCCAGCTTGATTCCATTTGCAGTTCCATCTACACGTATTCTAATAACCGGATTCTCTTTATTGCCATAGTTGATCGCATTGTGAATGAGATTTTGAAACACTGAAAGCACCAGCACCTTGTCTGCGATGATCCCCATGGAACCATCAACTTCAATTTCAAATTTAATCCCTGAAAAATTCTCTGTATGCGAAAGCGACTGAAGAATTTCATCCACCAATGCCCGTACATAGATCTTGCTCAATTTACTTACGCCTTTGCGCGTGCGGGCAAGTTCGATCAGGTCCATCAGTGTACGGTCGAGTCGCCGAACGCTGGTATCGATCATCTTAAAATATTTTTCAATTACATCGTCTTTGTTCTCCAGGCGTGCCACATTTACAATACCAAGGATGCTGGCCAACGGTCCTTTCAGGTCATGTGATGCTTTATAAAAGAATGTATCGAGCTCCTGGTTGCTTTCCATGAGCTCGTGTTCTGTTTTCTTTCTATCAGTAATATCTGTTTGCACACCCCAGGTGCGTACCAGAAAGCCATTCTCGACAATTCCTATATTGTTATTGAGGATATAGCGGATATTCCCCATTCGGTCCATCTCTTTTGATTCCGCATTGCTGATGCGGTAGTTATTACTGATAAAAGAAGTGAGAAAGTCTTTGGTCTTTTCTTCATCGAAGTTGTTTTCGATATAATAAAAGTCCCGGATCCGCCTGCCGATGAGTTCATCCGACTTTATATATCCGTACATCTTTGCCATGAAATCATTCGCTTCAGAGATCTTTCCGGTGTTTAGCAGCAACTCAATCTGTTCAATCACAGGTATACTCACATCAATAGGTTGCTTGTATTCGGCCCTCCAGATACCTACGGCGCTCTGGTCAATGAATGTGCGGTAGCCTTCTTCTCTTTTTTTTAGCTGATCCTGTATTGACTTAAGGTCGCTGATGTCGGTGAACACAACCATGCTTCCTGTTTGCTCCTGTTCGTCGTCATAGATGGGGCTGCCAGATAGCTGGATCCACACTTCCTCATTATTTTTTGTGACGATGGTGCTTTCGCATCTTCCGCTATTCCCATTTCTCAATTCTTCAAGAAATTGTTTTGCAGCCTTATATTCGCTGCAATTCCGGTTCAGTACAAAAAGTGCTTTTCCGACCAATTCATCCCGGTTATAACCTGTGATCCTGCAAAATTCCTCATTGACGAACCGTACTTCTTCCGAAGCACTGATATAAATGAGCCCGTCGTTCATATTCTCTACAAGTGAAGCATACTGTTTCTCACGTTTGTCAATTTCTCTGTGGTATTCCTTTTTCCTCCGCAGAATGATATTGGAAACAAAAGCACCGGAATAGAGGGTGATTACAGCAATCGTATAATCCACCTGCCAGTGATGAGAGAACCACATCATCGCCAGCATCACGCTTGTTATGGTAAATATGAAAAATAGGCTTTTATAAAAACTATCGAATGCGAGGGAGAAGATGAAAGTGGATAATGCAACCGGTAAAAGAAATGCAACATCAAACTGCCTCATATAGGCTACATACACTACCCAAAAGTGGATAAGAAAAATGGATACATAGCTGATGTCCTGAAAGTGGTCTTTGTATAATTTACTGTAGAATGAGAAGAAATAATTAGAAGTGAGGATGATTGAAACGAAAATACCTGTGACCAGTATGTCTCCGTCATGGTATGCGATCTGGAATACAAAACCGAGAATTGAAATAATAAGTGCAGCAGCAACATTCAGGATCCGGAGATTCTTCATTTCAATATTGCGCAAGCTTTCCCTGAAATCTGTATGCATGGATCGGTTTTCTGAAATCGTTCAAATGTAACTATTGAATTTAATCGTAATTCGGATTAAAATTCATTTTATCTTTCCGCTCATGTTCATGAGATTTACATTTCTATTGGTGCTGGAAATGCTCACAACTCGGCTTGTCGCCCAGAATACAGCACCTGCGTTTTCGATCGGTGACCGGTTTATTTCTTCTGCGGGACTGTCATTTCCACGGGCGAATCATAACCACGAGAACGAACAGTTCTTTGGATTGTGTTATTCTCCTTCGCTCAACCTGCTCAACAAGCATGCAGATTTTTCTGTTGCGGTTGCTTCACATTTTGCCTTATCCAATCATTTTAAATCTGCAAACGATCCCATTGATTACCTAATGATGTCATTTCCGGCATTTATTCAGTTCAATATCGGGCATCTTGCAACACATGATTTCTACTCATCGCTAGGAATTTCTTTTGGTGGCGGGTATAATTTCAGCGTCATCAAATCAGAATTCGACATGGGAGCATTGTTAATAACTGCGATTCATTTTTGGTTTTTGAATCAGTCATTCACAGTCGGATATACTCAAACTCATTTTCGAAATCATCAAACGCTGATGCATGAGTTATCGCTGCAACTCAATATCGGCGCATACTTGAAAGATGTTAGAGGAAATAATAAAATTTCAAAATTTGTAAAACCATTTCGCAAATGAGGATGAAAAAAGGTGTCTTTAGAAATGAACAAATCATTGTGAACAAAATATATTTTTAAAACGTTGTAACCTTTTTATTTTAGATAAGTTTGAATTGTTAAATCACTAACAAATTAAAATTAAAAACTATGGCAAAGAAGAAAGCTGCGAAGAAAAAAGCGGCAAAGAAAAAGAAAAAATAAGCTAACGCTTATCCCGCCTAGCGGGTCTGCAAATCACCCCGACTCCATGAGCCGGGGTGTTTTGTTTATAGCCGGCCTCACCCCGACCCTCTCCCAGGGAGATGGAGGAAATCCCTATATAATTATGATTCATTGGTCTATCGAAAAGAAAATACTTGAACTTAAATACACCTGGAAGATTTCCAGGAATGCATCTGACAGCAAAACGAATTTGTTTGTGACGGCTGGCGACGGCATAATCGAAGCCCGCGGAGAAGCTGCTCCCAATATTCGTTATGGCGAATCCCCTGAGCAAGCTGAAAAGGAATTTCAACTTTTCCTCAATGCGAAACCTGGAATAATAAGTTCACCCGATGAGTTGACAGAATTTCTTCATAAAATTTCCGTTTCCCATGCACTTCGGTTCGGAATAGAATCGGCATACATCCATTATTGGTGTAAGAAGGGGAATTTCTCGGTTCAGAAGTTCCTTGGCATTGAACCGGTACCTTCTATACCGATCTCTTACTCGATCCCCATTATGGAAGTGGGAAGGATGAAGGATTTTTATGAAGAGAACAACCTACAGCGATTTAAATACATCAAGATCAAAGTGAATGCAGATGAAATGATGGATGCCGTGAGCCACCTTTCATCGTTCTGTGGCCAACAACTGATCGTTGATGCCAATGAAGCTTTTCTTAATGTTGAGGATTGCATCCGTGTACTTGAGAAATTGAAGAAGATGCGGATCGAATTTATTGAGCAACCCATGCCGGCAACCATGTATGAAGAATCAATCTACCTGAAAAAATATTCCCCGTTTTTATTATTTGCAGATGAATCGGTAACAGATGAGGCAGATTTCGTAAAACTTAGACAAATGTTCGATGGGATCAACGTGAAGCTGATGAAAGCAGGCGGATACCTTAATGCATTGCGGCTTTTGAAGGAAGCGAAGACAAACAATATGAAAACAATGATCGGCTGCATGGTGGAAACCACGCTGGCTATTTCTTCAGGATTAAATTTGTGTTCTATGGCCGATTATGCTGACCTCGACAGTTTTTTGGTGGTACAGAATGAGCCATTTAAAATGGTAAAAGAAGAAAATGGAATCTTGTCTTACCCGGAAACAATCAACCGGCAGTAACCGGTTTTTCATATTCAAGCAAATCTTTCCCAATATCCTTCCTGTAATACATCTTCTCAAAAGAAATTTTCGAAATGCTCTGATAAGAGCCGCTTGCCGCCTCTGAAATATTCTTCCCAAACGATGTAACAGCCAGCACCCGCCCGCCACTTGTAACGACTTCTGAATTATTACCAATGTCTACCGGCTGTTCACTTTTGACTTTTAACTTTTGACTTTTGACTTCTCTCCCCGTTCCTGCATGAAACACCAAACTCTCTTTCACATTCTCCAGTCCTGTTATTGCTTTTCCTTTCTCATACGCCTCCGGATATCCGCCGCTGACCATCATCACCGTAACAGCAGTTCTTTCATCAACTTCAATTTTTTGTCCTGATAGTTTTTCTGCACCGACAGACCACAGCAATTCAACGAGGTCGTTTTTAATTCTCGGCAGCACCACTTCCGTTTCAGGATCTCCCATCCTGCAATTGTACTCAATCACAAACGGATCATGGGATGGATTTACTCCCCCTCTTCCTTCGGAGAGGGGGTTGGGGGGAGAGGCTGCCATCAGCCCGATAAAAATAAATCCTTTATAAGCGATGTTTTCTTTTTTCAACCCTTCAACCGTTGGTTTTACAATCCGCTCTTCCACTTTCTTTAAAAATTCTTTTCCCGCAAATGGAACCGGAGAAACTGCTCCCATGCCGCCCGTATTCAAACCCTTATCCCCATCACCGATTCGTTTATAATCCTTGGCCTCCGGCAGGAATACATAGGATTTGCCATCGGTGAGAATAAAAACAGAAAGCTCTATGCCTGATAAAAATTCTTCAATCACCACTTTCGCACTGGCGCTTCCGAATTTTTCATTTGCAAGCATTTCTGTGATTTCCTTTTTTGCTTCTTCCAGCGAAGATGAGATGACAACACCTTTTCCTGCTGCGAGGCCGTCAGCTTTCAGCACATACGGTGGCTTCAGAGATTCGAGAAACCGGTAAGCATCAGCAAGCGTTTCTTTCGTGAATGTCTGGTAAGCTGCCGTCGGAATATGATGCCGCTGCATAAATGCTTTAGCAAAGTCCTTGCTTCCTTCAAGTTGCGCTCCCGCCTTCGACGGACCAATGACCGGAATGTGTTTTAGCGATTCATCCGACAGAAAGAAATCATATATCCCATTCACCAGGGGATCCTCCGGACCCACCACAACCAT
>CAYHHK010000165.1:0-7704 GCA_964356415.1 uncultured Flavobacteriales bacterium | reverse complement strand
GTGGGTGAAAAAAAATCGACTGATCTTTTTGAGCAGCCGATTTATAGCACTTAGTATTTTTTGTAAATAATACCATTACTCAGTTCAAATTAATCCAATAATGTTTCTGGTATAATGCCGATAGAGTAGCTGTTGTAGTTCATAATCTCCATAAAAAGTCCTTTGGACAGCAAGGCGCATTGGACTATTACAGATACCGTATCGGTATGAATAGTCAGGTGCTGGCAGGTGTTGTGTGAGTAATTGCGCGAAATCCACATGCCATTTCCGGAACATTAATTTTCATTTCATTTTTTACATAAGATTATTATGAAGATTCATGGCTAAAGCCGAATCATGTTCCTTGATTAACCCCGACCTTAAGGTCGGGGTTATTGAAAACCAACTAACCTGGCTTTAGCCATGCGATGTAATTTATTTGAATTCATATTCATATTATTGAAAAACTTTTGAAATGCAGAACAAAGAATGCTTCTTTAAAAGTTTCTTTGCCTGTATATGATTCAAGACGATTACAAAACACAGGGAATGCGCACGCAGCTAATGAGGCAATTGAGGTTAAAAGGAATAAGCGATGATGCTGTTCTGGACGCAATGAAGAAAGTACCCCGCCACCTTTTCATGGATAAGGATTTTCTGAAGCAGGCATATAGTGATATCGCTTTTCAGATAGGGAAGGGGCAAACGATTTCGCAGCCATACACGGTAGCTTACCAGTCTTCGTTGCTAGATATAAAGCGTGGCGATAAAGTTCTTGAAATAGGCACAGGTAGCGGTTACCAGACCTGTGTATTGATTGAGCTTGGTGCGAAAGTTTATTCCATTGAAAGGCAAAAGGAATTGTACGATAAGACAAAAGTTTTTCTTCCGTCAATAAAATACAATCCCAAACTATTTTATGGAGACGGATACAAAGGACTGCCTGCCTTTGCGCCATTCGATAAAATACTGGTGACGTGCGATGCCCCTTTTGTGCCACAGGATTTGCTGGCACAATTGAAGGTGGGCGGAATACTAATAATTCCTGTTGGTGCAGGGAAGATGCAGGTGATGACCTCTGTGCTCAAGCTTTCGGATTTTGATTTTGAAACCCATGAATTGGATCAGTTCAGTTTTGTTCCTATGCTGGAGGAGAAGGAGAAAGGGTAGTTAATCCTTATTTTTAAGTCAACATTGAAATATTTGGATCCTGGGATGAGACTCTGATTCTTTTTATGGCATTGTATGATATGCGAAAATGGTAAGCATGGTGGAAGAGTATTTTGAGTGTCCTATCATATTTTTAGTCCATCAGACAACAAATTTTTCAAAAAATTCCTTTTGACATTTTCAATACCTTTCCCATTCTAATAATCAGACAAAATGAAAGCATTAAAAAAAGTCCTGTTTGCAACTCTTATTTGTTCAAGTTGCTTTGTATTGGGCGCTCTTTTTGCCGATGAGATAAGCAAAATCAATTCGGATGATGTTCATCACGCGCAAAGGTTTATGGGTATTGAATTTTCTCAGACAGAAATCGACAGCATGTTGCCACTGCTCAATGAACAGAAAAAAAATATTTCTGTTATGCGCAAAATCAGCTTGCCAAACAATGTTCCGCTCTCTTATGTCTTTAATCCCATTCCTTTGGGAAAAATAATAAACAAAATTCAGCCATCATTTTCAACGTTGGGTTATGATAAAACAATTCTTCCGCGCAATCCCAATGATCTTGCTTACTATTCTATTGGTCAACTGGCATGGCTGCTAAAAAGCAAGCAAATCACTTCTGTTCAACTTACTGAATTTTTCATTGCGCGCCTTCATAAATATGCTCCAATGCTTAACTGCGTTATTACCTATACAGACTCCCTGGCCATGCAACAGGCACGTAAGGCTGATATTGACATTACTGAAGGACGCTATCTTGGAATGTTGCATGGGATTCCTTATGGCATAAAGGATATGTTCGCAACAAAAAATTATCCTACTACTTACGGAACTTCTCCATACAGGAATCAAATGATCAGGGAAGATGCAACTGTTGTTAAAAAATTGGAGGATGCAGGAGCAGTATTAATTGCAAAGCTTTCACTGGGAGAACTTGCGATGGACGACAAATGGTTTGGCGGACAAACGCGAAATCCATGGAACACCGCCAAGGGCTCAAGCGGTTCGTCAGCAGGACCTGCATCATCGGTTTCTGCAGGATTGCTTCCGTTTGCCATTGGATCTGAAACTTGGGGGTCCATTGTTTCTCCTGCAACAATCTGTGGGGTTACAGGATTACGTCCTTCATTTGGCCAGGTAAGTCGTTATGGAGCAATGGCACTGAGCTGGACAATGGATAAGGTGGGGCCACTTTGCCGAAATGTGGAAGATTGCGCAATCGTATTTAATTCAATCAGAGGAGTTGATGGTAAAGATCAGGCAATGATTGATGCACCTTTTAATTACCCGCCAACGATTGATCTTAAAGGTATGAAAATTGGTTTTTTTAAGGAAGATTTTGAAAAGGATACAATAGTCAATGAGCCGTATAGCAATGCTGCTTTTGAGCAATTGAAAAAAATGGGAGCGCAATTGGTGCCGATTGAATTGCCATCGCTCCCGGTTAAAGACATGTCCCTTCTCCTTGTCTGCGAGGCAGCTTCTGCATTTGATGAACTCACTCTCAGTAACACAGATGATATGATGGCGCAACAAAGCATAAACAGCTGGCCCAATATATTCAGGGCTGCACATTTTATTCCTGCCACCGAATATATTCGTGCCAACCGCCTTCGTTGGTTATTGATTCAGCAAATGGAGGCCGTAATGAAAAAAGTCGACATCTGCATTGCACCGTCTTTAGGTGGCGACAATTTATTGGTCACTAATCTAACGGGGCATCCATCTGTTGTTGTTCCGAATGGATTCATTGATGTTAAAACGCCAACGAGCATGGTTTTTATCGGACAATTGTTTGAAGAAGGAAAACTATTAGCCGTTGCCAAAATGTATCAGGATTCAACAGCATTTCATCTTAAGCATCCGCATTTGGAAGCAAAATAAATTATGGAAATTTCCATTCGTGATTCCAGCTTTCAATCCATAAAAAAAAGAGGCTGCCAGAATGGGCAGCCTCTCAAAAAAAGTCATTTCCGGAATGAGATTAGTTCTTATCCCAAAACAATTTAGTTGTTTGTTCATCTCCTCCAATTGCTGAAGCAGCAGAAGAATAGTTGGTACCGTTTAGGGTTTGCTCACTTGCAGGATAGGTATATCTGGTTGGAACAGGAAGCCCAGTTAATACCGGAAGATTAAGGGATGGAGCATCCAACCTCCTCCAGGTAGTCCAACCGAGAAAGCCTCTTCCATAAGAAGCTAGCCAGGATTGAGTTCCAATCTTTTCCTTGTAAGTTCCTGTAGCCGTTGCATAAGCCACGGATGGATTTGCAAGATATGCTGTTGCCTCTGCTGAAGTTCCTCCCCAATCATCAACAACAGAGGTGGTAATCGCAGCAGTATAAAATGCATCAGCAGATCCACCGACGGCCCAGCCTCTGGCAGCTGCTTCTGCAAGGTAAAACTGAACTTCAGAATAGCTCATTAAGAGTCCTCTCCAATCAGGTGCCTGAATGGTAGTTGTTATGTGCGAAAAACTACCATAAGAATTATTATCACCGTAAATTCCACCGGAATAAACACCTCCGGCAACTGTATCAGTAAAATACTTAGGAACCCTTGGGTCATTTAATACATTCATTTTGTCAACAATCGTATTTGCAGGTACCCAATCATAACGACCTGATGCCACCAAATCAACCCAGATAGGGTTGGTGTTAGGGGATTCGGCCAGGTATGCAAAGGTTGCATTGTCCCCTGAAGATGAAATTACACCCCCTGCAACAGCACTTGCTGCCTTTGTCTCCGGAGATAAGGAAGCAACATCAGCAACATTAATAGCCATTTTTAATTTCAATGAATAAGCAAAAGTTTTCCATTTAGCCATATCACCGCCAAAAACCAGATCACCTTCAATAAAGCCATTTGAACTGGCATCAATGTCGGCAATTGCTGCATCTAATCGGGAAAATAGTGCTGCATATATTGATTGTGCATCATCATAAACCGGTGAGATATTGCTAATATCCAATGACTGGGAATAAGGAATATTTCCAAAGATATCAACCTCCCTCTGAAATGCAAACACTGAAAGTATTTCAGTTACGGCGATCTTATTTTTTTTCTCAGCAGCGCTGGATTCGATACTTGATTCAGATCCAATTACTCTCTTAGACTCTTTCAAATTAGATAAGACATCACGGTACATTATCCTAAACTCATAATCCGGAATTGTCCTTGTTGTAAGATCGTAATTTGACTCATCGGGATAAGTGGTTTCTGTCCAATACTGAGCAAACGCCAAAAAAACGTTTTCATTGACAGAAATACTTGTTTCCTGATCAACCAGATTTCTCAATGCATTTGAAAAAAGAGTTGAACTGGGAACAGCTGTTGCGCTTTTGGTGTCTTTATTAAAGTCATCCATTTTTTTACAGGAGATGATAGAAAGCCCAATGGCTGCTACCATTATAATAATTATTTTTTTCATTTTAGTTTTTTTTAAATATTAGAACTGAAGTGTCAAATTGAAACCAAAATTCCTTGTTGTAGGCAATACACCTGTCTGATAACCCTGAATATTTCCGGCAGATAGTCCGGCTTCCGGATCAGCATAAGGCAAATTCTTGTGAATTATCCAAAGGTTATTTCCGACTACACCTACTGAAATATTGCTGAAGAATGATTTCTCCTTCAAAGAAAATTTATATGCAAGTGATGCTTCTCTCAGCTTTACATAGGAAGCATCATAAACGAATGCCGAGTTTGGATTTCTGGCCCAGCCCCACACTCTGTAGTCATCACCGGCAACCCGAACTGTATTGGTTGAGCCATCAGCCTGAACACCTTCAAGCACAACTCCACCGCCATCTGCAAGCGTGTTGCGAACCGGATTACCCAGGTCATTGTTTCCAACTGATTCAGGATATAATCCTGTTCCCATTCCATATAACATGTCAAGAGAATAAACAGATCCGCCTTTCTGCATATCAATGAGGAAACTGAATGCCCATTTCTTATAAGTAAGCGAGTTGGTGACACCTGCAAGGAAGTCAGGATTTATATTGCCGATAACATTGGTAGCATCAGATGAAATCTGATAATAACCATTGCTCTTGACGACTTTTTCGCCATTCAGATATACATAATCGGTTCCCTTTAAGGTTCCATATGCTTCTCCAACAGTGGCATTTAAGGTTACGCCACCTTGGAAATTAGCCAGCTGAAGGTTATCAACACCTTCAAACAATTCAATAACCTTATTCTTATTGGTTGAATAGTTCAAATTGATTGTCCAGCTGAAATCTTTGCTCTTCACAGGCGTTGCATACAGGTTGACTTCGAATCCTGTATTTCGAATAGTACCTGCGTTTACGTACTTCGAAGAATATCCTGAAGAAGGAGTAACCGCAACAGGTAAGATTTGATTTTTGGTATCAGTTGTATACCAGGCAAAATCAAAACCAAGCCTTCTCCCGAAGAACACCATTTCTAAGCCGGCTTCTTTGGTTAATGAAAGTTCAGGTTTCAGATCACTGTTGTTTTTGGTTATTGGCAGAGAAAACAAAGTTGTGCTACCAAAAGAAATTGGTTTTGTATAAACATCATCCGTACTGCCCCATGGTGCATCGTTTCCAACCTGCGCCATATTTAATCGCAGTTTTCCAAAATCCATCCATTTCGCATTTAGCTTTTCTGAAAAAATGAAACTTAACGACGCTCCTGGATAAAAATAAGTGTTCTTGTCTTTAGGTAAGGTGGATGATTTATCCATTCTGCCTGTAAGATCCAAAAACAAGAATCTATTGTAACCAAAGGAAGCATTTGCAAAATATCCATTTACTCCGGCTACCTGCTCTTTTTCAACAGATGCGCTCGGGGTATTTACAGAATTGGAAATAGAATACAATTCAGGAACAACAAGGCCTCCATTCGTTGCAGCCAATATTGTATTCAGATAATTTCTTCTGAAATTGGTTCCAAGGATTCCGGCGAAGGTTAGATTCTTGCCAAGGTCATATTTAAAATTAGCGATGATATCTAAATTAGTTTCCCTTACAGACTTATTATATCTTGAATAACCTGATGTAGCATCAGCAGGAGCCTGTCCAGGTGCGCCTATTCCAAATTGCTTTGCATTACTTGTCTTGGCTAATCGTTCTTCCTGTAAAGTAGCATATTGGTCAAGTGTAACGCGAGCCATTAAATTAATATGATTGCTTATGACATAATTCAAAGAGGTATAACCAAAAAGGCGGTCTCTTTTATCACTTGAAAAACTTTCATTTCTTAGAAAGTATGGGTTATCCCAAAAAATTGGTATTGCCGGCTCACTTGAACTTGCAGGATTCCATCCATAGTTTCCATTGGTCATCTCATAAGCATCTTTAAGATCAGCGACGCTTACGTTGGTCTGATACCACTGTCTGAAACTTGTCATGACGTTGTTATTATATCCTGTTTCGTTTCGTCCAACAGTTTCGGTTCTCACATAATTGGCGGAAGCATTAGCAGTGAACTTTTCTGTTAGTCTATAATCTGCATTTACACCGAAATTATACCTCTTGAGCGTGCTGTTTGGAAGTATCCCGGTTTCATCGGTATTTCCCAGGGAAAGTCTGAATGTGCCCTTCTCTGATCCGCCATCAATTGCAACATTGTTATTGTAAGCAACAGCAGTGTTGAAAAATGAAATAGGACCTTCATCTTCATTGGCTGCATGACCAACCCATGGAGTTGCTTTATGATAGTTAGGTCCACCGGGAACAAAGGCATCCCATTGGTAAACCATTAAATTCTCATCAAATTTTTCGCCATATGATGCATCTTCTGTATAAACAGTAACAAGGTCATCAGCAGTGCCGTCACCGGTAACATCTTCGAGGAAAAAGTGTGCCCCCGGACCATCATAATAAGGGCCATATCCTGCACCGTATTCATTCTGATAAGTTGGGAATGTTTTCTTATCTACAGTTCCTATTGTAACATTAGAGTTAATCGTAACGCCAAATCTTCTTTTGGCGCTTGCCGTTAGCAGCTTTCCTTTCTTGGTTGTTACAATGACAACACCCCTTGCTGCACGTGAACCATATAATGCAGTTGCGGCAGCTCCTTTAAGTACATTCACTGATTCAATATCTTCAGGGTTCAAGTCAGAAACGGGGCTGCCGTAATCATAGCCTGCTGTACCTCTGTCCTGAAACAGTGAGTTGCTTCTGGAATTGTCCAGGGGAATACCGTCAACCACAAAAAGTGCCTGATTATCTCCTAATAAAGATGTACTTCCACGAATAATAATGTTGGTAGACCCACCCATATTCCCATTATTCCTAATCTGTACTCCTGCTACTTTACCTGACAATTGATTAATGAAACTTCCGCTTTTAACGTTTGACAAATCAGATCCGGAAACTTCCTGCGTTGCGTATCCTAGTGACTTTTTCTCCCTTGATACACCGAGGGCGGTAACAACAACCTCGTCCAGTTTTAAAACGTCATTTTCCATCACCATGTTGTTGACATCTGAAACACCAATGTCAACAATTTTAGATTTCAATCCAACCCCTGTAAATTTTAATTGCTTGGCATTGGCCGGAACATTGAGTTTGTAGTTTCCGT
>CAYHHK010000164.1:3797-7715 GCA_964356415.1 uncultured Flavobacteriales bacterium | reverse complement strand
GCGCGTTGATTCATCAATGCTGTATTGCGGTCAACTTTATAAACGTTCATTTTGGATTCCGTCATTCTTTTTTTCTTGATCCCCTTCACAAAGTGCTTCCCGTAATAGTTGCTGTCGACGTAAAATAAATATCTTTTTGTTGAGTAGATTATTTTCTTATTCAGCGTATCTCCATATTGGGTTACGATCATATCCTGAGCCTGAGCAGACAATGAAAAAAGGCATATCAGAAAAAGAAGATGTTTCAGTTTCATGGAGCACAAAGCTACAAGAATGGTTGATTAGTTTATTGGTTGAATAGTTCAAAAGTTCAATAGCCCCGGTTCTCAGTAAGTGATTTACTTGTAAACTTTTAAACTTTTGAACCTTTTTTAAACCATTGAACTGCTTCGGCTGCTATATTTGCGCCTTTATGAAAGTAACCGAACATATAGCAAACGCAAAAGGCACCCTTTTCTCAGTCGAAATTCTCCCTCCGCTGAAGGGTAAGAGTATTCAAAGCATATGGGACATTCTGGATCCCATCATGGAATTCAATCCTGCATTTATTGATGTTACATATCACAGGGAAGAGTATGTTTATAAGAAACGGGAAAATGGCCTGCTGGAAAAATTTTCCATCCGAAAGCGACCGGGAACAGTTGGAATTTGCTCGGCCATCATGAATAAGTATAAGGTCGATACGGTGCCCCATATTATCTGTGGTGGATTTTCGAAGGAGGAAACAGAGAATGCTTTGATCGACCTGAGTTTTTTAGGGATCAATAACCTGCTTATGTTACGTGGTGATGCCATAAAAACCGAATCAAACTTTATTCCTGATCCAAATGGTCATCATTACGCCCTTGATCTTGTGAAGCAGGCGGTGAATATGAACAACGGTATTTATTTTGATGATGAGCTGAAGGAAGTATCACCATCTGATTTCTGTATCGGCGTTGCGGGCTATCCAGAAAAACATTTCGAAGCTCCGAGTATGAAAAGCGATTTGAAATACCTGAAGGCAAAAGTGGATGCCGGAGCAGGATATATCGTAACCCAGATGTTTTTCAATAACCAGCGGTACTTTGATTTCGTAAACCAATGCCGCGAGGCAGGCATTACTGTTCCTATTATCCCCGGACTCAAAGCAATTACTACGAAGAAACAATCTACAGGACTTCCAAAAACTTTTCATATTGATTTACCTGATGACTTGCTCGATGAGATAGAAAAATGCAAGACTGACAAGGAAGTGAAAGAAGTGGGTATTCAATGGTGCATACAGCAATGCAAAGACCTGATCAAGTTCGGAGTGCCATGTCTGCACATTTATACCATGGGTAATGCTGAAACTACCACCCGAGTAGCGAAAGCAGTCTTTTAAAAGCAGGAAGCTAACTCCTGTTCGCAAGAATTCGCTTCACGTATTTACCGATGATGTCGAATTCAATATTCACTTTGGTTCCTGTTGTGATATACTGAAAGATCGTGTTTTCAAAAGTGTATGGTATGATGGCGATTGAAAAATAATCCTTTCCTGCTTCAACCACTGTTAGTGAAACACCGTTGATGCTGACTGAGCCTTTCTCCACAATTAATTCTGCAGAAGAAGTAGTGTTAAGCTGAAATGTAAACAGCCAGCTTCCGTTTTTATTTTCCACGGATTTACACACTGCCATTTCATCTACATGCCCTTGCACCATGTGTCCATCAAGGCGATCACCTATTTTCAGACATCTTTCCAGATTTACAAAATCTCCTGCTTTTAAATTTCCGAGGTTACTGCGTTCCAGGGTTTCTGCTATGGCAACCACTTCATAATTTTCGGCTGAAATTTTTTCGACTGTCAGACAAACGCCGTTGTGTGAAACACTCTGATCTGCTTTCAGCTCAGCAAGAAAAGGAGCAGAGATCCGGATTCGCAGATTTGCCGATTCTTTTTCCGTAGAAATTATTTTACCAAAAGATTCTATGATACCGGTAAACATTTACTGTATGAATTATCCTGCTTTTGCATATCGCACGAGGTCAATTGATAGCTGTGAATTTGAGAATTTGAATGTAATTGTTGAGTCTGGGCTGTTTGCTTTCTCCTTCCCTTTGGGAAGGTCGGGATGGGCTTCTTTTTTATTTTCCACGAATAAGATGTACGTAGCCATGCAGTTGTTTGCTTTCTGTTCCGTTTAACCGGATGAAGTTTACAATGCAGGTGTAGTAATAAACGCCATCCGGACAATCACCTTTGCTGAATTTGTTCTTTCCGTCCCAGTTGATGTCTTTGTCATTCGTTTCAAAAACAAGGTTACCCCAGCGGTTGTAGATCTTTAGATCGATGTCCAGAACATTCTTGTAAGGCGGACAATTTTTTATCTGGAGTTCAGTCGTAGTGGTAGAATCGCATGGATGGAAAAGGTCATTGTCGAAATCTCCATTGGGAGTAAATATACTTGGCAGCACATATTGTCTGCAGGTGTCTACACAAATTGTTGTATACAAGCTCTTATTATATGTTGAATCACCTGCAATTACCCTGTAACAACCTGCAAGGGATGAGAGTCCGGTATGGACAAAAGTGGTATCGTTTGCAAAATGAGTTGAATCGATCAGCTCGAAGTTAATTCCATCATCAGCAAAATAGATATAGTATTTCAATACATCATTTGCGCAGGAATTATTCGGATTGTTCCAGCTCAGGTAATTCACGTTTTCAATGCAGTCGGCGCCGACATTGAATGCAGGCGGGCACGGCGGTTCATTGTCATTGGCAATTGCACAAACACGCTGGGATAAATTCACGATCGGATCAATGATGCCCGGCGTACCATAACTGCCAATGCTTCTTACGTAATAGCAATACTGATTGCCGTTGATCAGAGAGTCATCTATATAAGTCTGCTGGTTTCTTGTTCCTATTGAATCCCATCCGCCGCCTGAATTCTTTTTGAAGATATCGTACCTGGAATTGGTCCATGGTACATGTTCCTCCCATGAAAGGGTGATACGCTCATCGCCGGGAGCAAGAGAAAGAAAAACTGATGATGCTGTTTGTGTACTTCCTTTCAAAGCATCAGGAGTGCCATCATTGTTACTGTCGTAGTACAATTCAATTTTGTAACTATTTTTTGTTGTGGTGCTGAAGCCTGTGTTGTCAAAATAAATGGTGTCGTCTTCACCGACAGGCATTGTAGCGATCAGATTGAAATTCGTTCCGAAGAAATCATTGTCAGAGCGCCAAACCTTGTACTGATATGGGCGGCGAAAAACATTGGTGTCAATTTCTGTGGCTTTGCTCCATACGATGGTATCCGTTCCTGCAGTGACATCTGTAGTAACCACCGTCACATTAGTGATCACAGGTAAATCTTTTTTGAGCTGATTGCATACCTGAATGGAAGCACAACTCTCAGATCCATCATCAAAAACTGCCGTTACCATGTAGCAGTGAGAAATACCAATTGCCAGACCTGCACCGTTGTTGGAGTCAATAAAGGTGGTGTCGTTGAGGTTATTGGTGGTGCCGATTAAAACGTAGTCAGTAAATGAAGGAACACCGGTCTGACAAGGGCATTCGATCACCCCCGGATACGTTCCAACTCTGTGATAAATATTGTAGTGGTCAACATTCGAACAGGCGCTTGGGTTCCAATGAAGCATCATCGTATTGCCATTCGGATCAACGGTAAGGCCTGTTATTGGAGGTGCTATCACTGTGATCAACACTGATTCATAAGTGACAAGGCTTATTGTGGAATTGATATCACTTGCCCTGAACGTAACCTGATATGGCTGGCTTGCGATGTTGTTACAGTTCGTGTTCCAGTTGAAAATTCCTGTTACGGTATCATTCAAAGAATTATTTGGAGGAGGAGTAAATACAGCAGGGTTGGAAATTATATAAGGGCTTCCGACAGAACTCAATGTAACGAAATCATGATT
>CAYHHK010000164.1:1317-3697 GCA_964356415.1 uncultured Flavobacteriales bacterium | reverse complement strand
CCTCTGCAAAAAATGAGTTCGTATGATAAACTATCGTGATCGGGATCAGATGCAGCAGGGTTGTGCAAAAACGGAATGCCAACGCAACCGCTGTCAATCGGAGGGTTTAAAAGAACAGGTGAATTATCAGGAGAGGTTCCGGGGATTCCAATTCGCAGGATCGTATAGATGGCAAAAGGTGTAAAAAATGAATTCGGAACATTGATAACATTTCCATTTCTATTGGGGTCGACAAACCATATCGTATCTATTCCTGCACCTGAATAGGTATGTTCTTCAATATACTTGTTTACCCTTATATCAGAGGCAACAAGATCTCTTGTGCTATCACGTCCAAATGCCATGATTACCCCTTCTCCTACATGCACTGAATCAAGTGTTGGTCTATCCACACTTCCATTCTGGGGGTAAGAACTAGACAACTTTGTATAAGTGGTAATGGTGATTTCATACCTCAGTTCGCTGATGTGCCGATATGTAATTTCCCCGGCACGGTTATGCGATGCAGATGCAAAATGAACTGTTGAAGCAATTGCAAAAAATAGAATGAAAAGTATTTTTTTCAAGAGAGGAAAAAATTATTTATTAATTGATTCGATTTTTTTTATTGTCTATTTCAACTGCCAACTTCCTCAGTACTCAATCACCTGCTGCTCCATCACCTCCGGCATTTCCCTGTATTCGTACTGCTGGTTTCTCAACTGCGGAACAAAACCTGCCTCTCGAATTGCCTGCTGAATTCCTTCAGAGGTAAACCTGTGTGGAGCCCCGGCAGCACTTACCACATTTTCTTCGATCATAATGGAGCCGAAATCGTTTGCTCCTGCATGAAGACAAATTTGCGCAACTTCCTTGCCAACGGTGAGCCAAGATGCCTGAATGTTATTGATGTTCGGCAGCATGATCCGGCTTATGGCGATCATGCGAATATACTCTTCTCCTGTCACTTTATTATGAACGCCTTTCAGTCGGGCAAGCATGGTGTCTGCATCCTGGAAAGTCCATGGAATAAATGCAATAAATCCCTTTGCATCTTTTGGCTTTTCATCTTGTACTTCCCGAAGCCAGACAAGGTGTTCAAAGCGTTCTTCCAGTGTTTCCACATGCCCGAACATCATTGTTGCAGATGTTGTTAAGCGCAGCTGATGGGCAGCCCGCATCACATCCAGCCATTCACGACCACTGCATTTTCCTTTAGAAATCAGCCTGCGGACACGGTCACTTAATATTTCTGCACCTGCTCCGGGCAATGAATCAAGTCCGGCATCCATCAATGCTTTCAATACCGCTGTATGTGTTGATCCTTCAAGCTTGGTGATGTGTGCGATTTCAGGTGGTCCGAGTGAGTGTAGTTTGAGTTTTGGGAATAATTTCTTCAGTTCACTGAAAAGTCCTGTATAATAGCTTAATCCCAGGTCAGGATGATGCCCGCCCTGCAGCAACAACTGCTCGCCGCCATAGCGAAAAGTTTCTTCGATCTTTTGCTTGTATTGCTCAATGGTTGTGATGTATGCTTCAGCATGACCGCGTATGCGATAGAAATTGCAGAATTTGCAGTTGGCAATGCATACATTCGTGGTATTGGCATTGCGGTCGATGATCCAGGTTACTTTATTATCCTGGTGCAATTGCTTGCGCATTTCATTTGCCACCTGCATGAGTTCAGCGGTTGGCGCATTTGAAAAAAGGAATTGGCCCTCTTCTGCTGAAAGAAATTCGAATTTGAGCGCTCGTTGGAATAAATCGTCTGAATTCATGAATGGGTTACGTGAGTTTGAACACGTAACAAAGTTGGAATTGATTTGTTAGCTGTCATTAATTTTTGGTTAATTTCAGCCCTTCGTTTTCTTTAATGGAAAACAAAAGTAGAAAAGTTATTCGCCTTCCTGACGGCCGGTATGTTATTTTTCTATTCGGGGGAATCGGGGGTCACATTTTAAAATTAGCAGTTAATGGCATTACTTCCCAAACTTGTTCCGGCTGCAGCGGTCAGTAAAACTGATTCCGTTGTTTTTATCATCAAAGATGAAAAACAGGTTCCTTCAGCTCATTTCTCGGCAGACGAAATAAAATACATCGCAGGCCAGTTAAAAGAGAAGAAAAACCTTGTTACTGTTAATCAATACAAACGGATCTGTTTTGTATACAAATTGGACGACAAAAAGGAATCACACCTTGTTCTTGAAGCATGCAGGAAAAATGGCGAAACGGTGGTAGGCGGTATTAACAGGCAGAAGAAAACCACCGTTACCCTTGCTGATGATAGCGGATTGAAAGGCGCTGCCATTGCATTCGCTGAGGGAATGATACTGGGCAACTACCAGTTTATCAAGTACAGGAACAATGACAAGAAGGAGAAAAATACACTTTCGGAAATTCG
>CAYHHK010000164.1:0-1217 GCA_964356415.1 uncultured Flavobacteriales bacterium | reverse complement strand
ATGGAGTGGAAGCCGCGCAATGCAAAAAATAAAAAACCAATCGTGCTTGTTGGTAAAGGTGTCGTTTATGATACAGGGGGATTGAGCCTGAAGCCCACACCCAACAGCATGGATTACATGAAATGCGACATGGGCGGAGCTGCAGCTGTGGGCTGTGCCATCTATGCTATTGCAAAAGCAAAATTGCCTGTGCATGTCATTGCACTCGTTCCGGCAACCGACAACCGCCCATCAGGAAATGCATATGCCCCGGGTGATGTGATCACAATGATGAGTGGTCAATCTGTTGAAGTGCTTAATACCGATGCAGAGGGAAGATTGATCCTTGCTGATGCACTCCACTATGCAAAAAGGTTTAAGCCTGAACTTGTAATGGATTTCGCAACGCTTACCGGAGCCGCTTCCATTGCTGTGGGTCCCTATGGAATTGTTTGCATGGGGACAGCAGATGAGAAGACGAAGAGCAAAATGAAGGAAGCCGGAAACAATGTTTATGAACGTCTTGCTGAATTCCCATTCTGGGATGAATATGATGAGCTCATAAAAAGTGACATAGCGGAAATGAAAAATATCGGCGGACCGGTTGCAGGTGCCATCACAGCCGGAAAATTCCTTCAACGATATGTTGATTATCCGTGGATGCACTTTGATATTGCCGGACCGGCTTTCCTTCATGGCCGTTCATCATACAGGGGCAATGGAGGAACAGGATATGGAGTACGATTCATTTTCGATTTCCTGAAAAATCTTTAATGCAATTCGAATAGCAGGTAACGATTAACAATTAACAGTTAACTGATAACGGTCTACAATGAGCAACGAACAGGAAGGACATATAAAAGTAGGAATTACCTGCGGAGATATCAATGGCATCGGTCTGGAAGTGATAATGAAAACATTTCTTGATAACAGGATGCATCAGATATGCACTCCTGTTATTTATGCAGGGCAAAAAACGGTTTCTCTTCAGAGGAAATTACTTGAATTGAATGATTTTAATTACCAGACCATTCGTAACAGCAATGAAATAATTCTCCGAAAAAACAATGTAGCCAGTTGCTGGGAAGAAGAAGTACCGGTAGAGTGGGGGCAGGCAACTGAAATATCCGGGAAATATGCATTGAGATCTCTGGAAGCCGCAACTAAAGACCTGGCGGATAAAAAAATTGATGTGCTCGTTACTGCTCCCATTAACAAACACAATATTCAGAGTCCCG
>CAYHHK010000163.1:0-7856 GCA_964356415.1 uncultured Flavobacteriales bacterium | reverse complement strand
GATCAATGAATTATTTTCATAGTCCGCTCTGGCGCTCATCAATTCAAAATACCTGCTGCCAAAACTAACAGGAACAGATTTTGAAAAATGTTCGCTGCCATCATAATCAACCTGACGGAGCCGATAGTATGAAACAGGGGTGGAGTAGGGGTTTTCATCTTTGAATGAATAAGTTTGTGACGTTGTTGAATTCCCTGCGCCGGTTACCTTTCCGGCATCACTGAAATATTTATTATCATGACTTTTTTCAATGATGAAATATGCATTATTGGTTTCACTTTCTGTTGTCCATTCAACTGAAACCATCCTGTCGGGTATAGCCTTAGCCGCAAAATAATTCAGTTCAACAGGAAGCAATGGAATGAACACTGGACATGCTATTGTTGTATCTACCAGCGGCGTTGTAACCGATAGCAAAGGACTGGAGGAGATTATTCCACTGATGATGGATGGAGTCCAGTTATTCACAATGAGCGAAGGCGTATATTCAACCAATGTATTCGGGATCTTGCAGTCTACCAATCCAAGGGAATTTGTTTTCATGAGCATGCTGCCTGCCATATTTCGTTTGCCTGTGAATACATATCCGCCATCACTTGTATGTCGACCTGACATAGATCCTACGGTTGACAATCCATCTGCAGTGTACACACGTGTCCATTGAACATCAAGGTTTGCATCGGTCTTGAGCAGTTGTGCCTGTGTACCAAAGTTGCTGTAGCCGCCCATACCCGTAAAGAAAAATCCGCCATCAGGCGTTTGCTCAACGGAAGAAAAACCACTCTGAAAAGAAAGGTTGGGCACCGTTTCAAAAAGGCGCGACTTTAGTACCAGCCCGGTGCTGCTGATCTTTAGATAGTATGGATAGTTCAGGTGCAGGGGCTGGTCTTTGTCCATGCTTCCTGCTATTACAAAATCTCCTGAAGATGTTTCAATAATGTCAAGGCCCAAACTGATCCTGAATATCGTATTGTCCTGTTCATAGGTTTTCGCCCATAAAATATTTCCCATAGCATCCGTTCTCAATACATTTACGTCTGAAGGGTGTGAACTTGGAAGTCCGCCGGTTACGACATACGCGCCGTCACTTGTTTGTTTCACCACATATGTAAAAGGCTCAAAGGTATCGAGGTCGCGGATCGCAAATTGATATTTCTTCTCCCACTGAACAACCCCAAGAGCGTTTGTTTTGATCAGTAGAATATAAGTATTGCCTACAAGGCTCATGGGTACCGCGTCATGAAATCCGCTGATGATATATCCGGAGTCTGCTGTTTGCTGCACACAAAATCCTACTTCATCTTTCCCTGAATCAAAAATTTTGCTCCAGGAAACCATTCCTGTTCCATCTGTTTTCACAAGTACAACGTCATTGCTGTCCGGCGGCCATACCTGATCTGTGTTTGTCGCGCCGGTAAGTATAAAGCCCCCGTCCAATGTAGGTTCCATCCATCTGGCAATCATCCTCGTATTCAGTTTGCTGATCACTCTCTCCCATTGTAGAACGCCGCTTACATCTGTTTTGAATAAATGAATATTGGTGGTGGCAAGTGAGGACTGCATAAACCAATGGAAGTTGTAATAGAAATCCGTTCCGCCTGCAACAACGTAGCTGTTGCCATTTACTTCCCTCACTGTGTAACCCATATTGCCCTTGTTGTAAGTGCGGACAAAGGTTGTTTGTGCCTTGAGTGCACCGGCAGAAAATACTGCCAAAGCGAGGAGAAGACGAACTCCTTTTGTTGAAGTAATTTTCATTTTTGGTTTGGTGAGAAATGCGTTGTTTTATCTGAGCATTTTTTTTAATTTTTTTGCCAGATAGAATAGCCATGAATTGTATCTTGAAAATATCTGGTATTATGGCTATTTCAGTTCGCAAATTCTCACGCTAATTGGTTGATGCAGGAAAGATGGCAAAAAAAACCAGATGTGCAAATTATTTTTGGCCTCCGGAAGGAAATCAGGGGTGAGGAAACCTATTTCTGAATGGTCAGTTTTTTCGTCAGTGTTTTAGTTCCGTCAGTGACTTCTATAAAATAGATGCCATTTGAAAATGAGGAAGCATCAATAGGCTCATCATTGCTGATCGTCCTGTCAAGAACAGTCCGACCTGAAAGATCTTTCATTTTCAGTGCCAGTTCTTTCTTTGAATCAGATCGCACATGAAATTCAGCTGCGACGGGATTCGGATATGAATAAAAATTATTCAGTTTGCCTTCAAAATTGTCAGTGCCTGCAATTGTACCAATGAATACTGTCTCACAAGTGTCGTCATGACAACTCATGCCACCGCCGATGCAAATACTGAATGAAAGGCAGATGGTATACGTTCCGGGTTGTGCATATTGGTGGTTGGGGCAGCTGTCAGTCGAAGTAAAGCCGTCGCCGAAGTCCCAGCTTCCAAGGAACTGAAATGAATTAACAGGAACGTTTCCGATGAATGTGAAATGAACCAGCAGTGGATCAAAATGATCAGGCGTAATAAGCATCATGGCCAGACAGGAATCTTCCATAACTTCTGCTCTTGATTTGATGCCGGTAAAAACAAATGCTGCCAACAGAAAAATGATAATTTTTGTTTTAACAAATTGGAAAAGATTTTTCATGGTTGTCGGGTTTAAGAAGCAAATTTAATCAGCATGGGCGTATTATAAAAGTTGATTTTAATTAAATCTTACCCGATCAATGGTGCGAATAACGAATGGCTGCGAATCTGCGTATTTGCGAATTACGAATGATGACAGGATTTGACACGAAGGACATAAAATAGTGTCAAAAAGTAAGTGAATTTCAAGATTCCTCTCTCGTCTGAGCCGAGATCGGAATGACAGATTACTGTATTGAATTATGGGAGATTCCGGAAGTCCGTTTCAGTCTCAAACCCGTTATCTCCCAGATTAATACCGAATATTGTCATTCGGCACTTACCAGTAGTGTCCACTGAATCAGAAGAACTTCGTGGTCAGCATCCTGTTTTTTACACCTGTATAACGCCAACGTTATATTCCTTCTTTATCGGTGAATGGTCGGCTGCTTCAATACCCATGCTGATCCACTTTCTGGAATCCAGCGGATCTATAATGGCATCAACCCATAATCGTGAAGCTGCATAATACGGAGATGTCTGGCTGGTGTATCGGTCAGTGATCTTCTTTAGCAGTTCTTCCTCGTCTTCCTTACTTACAACTTTCCCTTTGGCTTTTTCCGCGCTCACCTGAATTTGCAATAGCACCTTTGCCGCCTGTGCTCCGCCCATAACTGCAAGCTGTGCAGTAGGCCAGGCAACAATGAGACGGGGATCATAAGCTTTCCCGCACATTGCATAGTTACCTGCACCGTAACTGTTGCCGATGATGATGGTGAACTTCGGAACTACAGAATTTGCCTGCGCATTCACCATTTTGGCGCCGTCTTTAATGATGCCACCCTGTTCGCTACGTGACCCAACCATAAAGCCGGTAACATCCTGCAAGAAAACAAGAGGGATTTTTCGCTGGTTACAATTCATGATAAAGCGGGCGGCTTTGTCGGCACTGTCGGAATAGATCACGCCGCCAAACTGCATTTCACCTTTCTTGCTTTTTACAACCTTCCGCTGGTTGGCAACGATGCCTACGCTCCATCCATCGATGCGTGCAAGTCCGCAGATGATGCTTTGTCCGTACTTGTCTTTGTATTCATCAAATTCGCTATCGTCAACGAGACGAGCAATCACTTCATGCATGTCGTATTGCTTCGATGCTTCAGTTGGGATCAGGCCATAAATATCTTTCTCGTTCAGCTTGGGTTCGCGGGATTTTATTCTATTAAAACCGGCCTTTTCATATTGACCTATTTTGCTAAAGATGTTTTTGATGTGATCCAGTGCCGCTTTATCATTCGGAAATTTATTGTCGGTAACACCGCTGATCTCACAATGGGTGGTGGCACCTCCGAGGGTTTCATTGTCAATGTCTTCACCAACAGCCGCTTTTACCAGATAACTTCCTGCAAGAAAAATGCTTCCTGTCTTATCAACGATCATGGCTTCGTCACTCATGATGGGAAGGTAAGCGCCACCGGCAACGCAGCTTCCCATGATGGCAGCTATCTGGAGGATTCCCATGGAGCTCATCATAGCATTGTTCCTGAAAATTCTGCCGAAATGTTCTTTGTCGGGAAAAATTTCATCCTGCATCGGGAGAAAAACACCGGCAGAATCAACAAGGTAAATTATTGGGAGCCTGTTCTCCATTGCAATTTCCTGTGCCCGCAAATTTTTCTTTCCTGCCATCGGGAACCATGCTCCGGCTTTCACAGTGGCATCATTTGCAACGATCATACATTGCCGTCCGCTTACATAACCGATGCCTGTAACAACACCGGCAGACGGGCAACCGCCATATTCTTCATACATGCCATCTGCAGCCAATGCCCCGACTTCAATAAAATCTGAATCCTTATCAATGAGATATTCAATACGCTCGCGTGCCAATAGTTTGCCCTGCTCTTTTTGCTTAACAGCATTCTTCTTCCCGCCGCCCTCTGCAATTTTGCTGAGTTTGTTTTTCAATGCATCTACCAGCTGGCGCATGCTGTCTTCGTTTTTGTTGAATTCTATGTCTTGTTTCAAGGTTAGTTGATTAGTTGAAGAGTTTAATGGTTCAATGGTTCAATGGTGCATTGCGTGAAAGGTGCATTTTAGATAATAACTTTTAATGTATGAATTTATCTTGTGACTAAATCATAACATTCGCGAAGATAGCTTAAAACTGAAAACGGAAATATAAATTTCAAGTCTGGAAATGCCGGATGATGATACATAAAAAGTTCAGTTCAAATCACCCCAGACTGAAAAACCCAATGCGACCTGTTGAGCTTACATACTTTCAGGCAGATATAACGACCACCATTTGTCAAGCATGATAGAAATACTGAATACATCAAAGACTTATCATTCCGGAAAAAGGTTTACGCCGCACGAAACGTTTATTTCCAGATTTCATCATCCATGTCGTCAAAAATAGATGAAGGATTGAGAATATTCTCAAGCAATTCCTGATTCTCGGAGATTTCTAATTTTACATTTACAGAATCAAGAAACGGATTGAGAAGGTTAAATGTACTTTCCCTGGCTACTTCTATTCTTTCCGGCAGCCATCCGTTTTTTCTAAATAAACTTATAATAATATCTTCTATGCGTTTTTCATATCCAACAGAAGGAATAATTTTATTTAGCAATATTGCACTTTCAAAATCAGAGGACATGTCCATGCAAGTTACACTTTTGGGAAAGTAAGGTCGTGTTTTTGAATTGTCCGGAGCGTAGGGTACAGGGATATCAAAGAGGTCAAAAAATAAAACTTTTTTATTGTTGCGGGGCAATTTTCCAACCAGCTTCTGAAAGTTCGCTGTATTGACCATCCTTATTACGTCATTGCCTGAGTTGAAACTAAAATCAGGAATCACTTCAGCATCGAACCAGATCATTTTGTCGCCTTCCATCTTTGTTTTGCGAAGCAGGTATTTGGAATCCCGTTCTGCACAACCTATAAGTTCGTCATCATCTTTTATTCGCTCACAAAGAAGCAGGGTTTGTTCAAGTGCATGACACATGAATATTGCCTGCTCATCAGAAATAATCCAGGGTGCGAGGCCGGGAGTAAAATCAATAAATGTGGGAACGTGAGACGTCAGTTTGAACCCCAACCTATTCAATAGATCACGGTATTCTTTATCTACATCTTTTTTTTCCTCAATCGTTGTCTGGAAACAATGCTGCATTTGCAATATTTGAAACGGGTCTTCTTCAGTTACATCAAGCTCTTCATTCTGTTCTATTTTCTCAACCATTAGGAAGTATGAGTTCAATCCGATATTACCTTTGTAAATGCATAAGGAAATGTTTTCGCCAAGCTGCCCCATTAGCTGGCAGTAGTTGATTTCCTTCGTTTCAGGAGACTCAATTGCAAAAATCTGATATTCTTCAAAATAATTCCATGGAGATTCTTTCTGAAATTTTATTGCAAGCGCAATCAGACTCTTCCAGATGCTTTCATTCTTTGCAGTTAATTTTAGCACGGTTGAAATTGTTATTTGTTTTTATCCTTCCTGACGATTTGCGCCATCATTTCTGATTCCATCACTATTTTATCACCGACAAATGCTTTGCCTTTCATATGACAAATACCTCTTCTGATCGGAGTTACCAGTTCGAGTGAAAAGATGATGGTATCACCCGGCAGCACCATGTCACGGAATTTGGTGTTGTCGATTTTCATAAAATACGTTAGGTAATTTTCGGGATCAGGAACCGTACTGAGAATAAGTATTCCCCCGCATTGTGCCATGGCCTCAATTTGTAATACTCCCGGCATTACAGGCGCTCCGGGAAAATGTCCTGCAAAATAATATTCGTTCATCGTCACTTGTTTCAGGCCGACAACGTGCCTGTCGCTCAGGTCAAGAATTTTATCGATGAATAAAAACGGGGGACGGTGGGGGAGGAGTCGTTGTATTGCATTGACGTCCATCAATGGTTTCGCATTGGCGTTGTACTGCGGAACTTTTTCTTTGAAACGGTCGCGCTTCATCATCGCCCTGATGAGCTTTGCAAACTCAACATTGGCGCCATGTCCGGGGCGGGCAGCAAGAATGTGTCCTTTCAGCGGAGCGCCTACGAGTGCAAGGTCGCCGACAATATCCAGCAATTTATGCCGGGCAGGTTCATTTTGCGAACGCAGTTTTACGTTGTTAAGAAAACCACGTTCAACAGTGACGTCATTGCGGTTGAAGACCTTTCTGAGGTAGGCCAGCTTGTCGTCGCTCACGGGCTTATCAACTACGACGATTGCATTGTTGATATCACCACCTTTGATAAGGTTTGCCTTGAGCATCATTTCAAGTTCATGCAGGAAACAAAAGGTTCGACTTTCGCTCACTTCGCTTTTGAATTCGCCGACATTGTAAAGCGTTGCATGCTGTGTGCCGAGGATGTCGGTATTGTAATCCACCATAACGGTGAGACGAAAATCAGGGCTTGGAACCGCGAGCATCTCAGTTTTGCGTGAAGGATCTTCGTAAGTAATATTTTCACTCAGCGTGTAATAAAGGCGTTCTGCATTTTGCTGCATGATGCCGGCTTTTTCAAGCACATCAACAAAAGGTTTGGAGCTACCATCAAGAATAGGTACTTCCGGACCATCAATTTCCATCATCACATTGTCGATTTCCATTCCGGAAAGTGCGGCAAGAACATGCTCGATGGTACTCACTTTTGCATATCCTTTGCCGATGGTGGTTCCGCGGTTGGTATCCACTACATGGTCAACGTCAGCTTCAATAACAGGCTGACCAGGCATGTCGATCCGTTTGAACTGGTAGCCATGATTTTCGGGAGCCGGTTTGAAAGTGAGGTTTGCCGTAACGCCAGTATGCAAGCCAACTCCGGAAACGGAAATTTCATTTTTAATCGTGGTTTGTCTGATTATTCCCGAAGCATCGGAAGTATTCGCTGAGCCGTTTGGCTGGATAACAGGAGGATTTGCGTTTAGTGTTTCTGCCATGATGGTTAGGTTGGTCAATGCCCGAAATTAACGGGCTGTCAAATATACGCGATTCGGGGGTTTTACAAAAGTGTCACATAATACCATTATTCAATTCAAATTAATTCAATAATGCTTCTGGTATAATGCCGATAGAGTAGCTGTTATACTACTTCGGTCATTACTTAGGCAACATTTTGAATACTTCTCAACCTGCCAATTTCGATTTTTTTATGTTACATAACCTACGTAGTACGCAGTAGTTCAAAAACTCCATGAGGAGTCCTGTGGACCGGAAGGCGCATTGGACTATTACAGATACCGTATCGGTAT
>CAYHHK010000162.1:0-7894 GCA_964356415.1 uncultured Flavobacteriales bacterium | reverse complement strand
GCGATTTTTAATGTGGTAGCAGGCCTCACCCCTGCCCTCTCCGAAGGAGAGGGAGTTATGGTGTTTCCGAATCCGGTTGGGGAGAAGTTATCTGTTATTAGTTATCCATTATCCGGAGCAGCTCCGCAAGGAGTCCTTCGGACCACCGAGATTTCAATTTACAATATGTTTGGCGAAAAGTCTTATCCTGCTGTTGACTGCCAACTGCGGAATGTGGACTGCAGACTTCTTCCATCCGGCATATACTTTCTCGAAATAAAGACAATGGATGATAAAAAAACATTCAGGGCAAGATTTGTAAAACAGTAATCATATAATCCATGAAAAAATATATTTCCTTCGTCATACTTGTTGCATTTTATGTTGCAACCGCGAGCCTGCAATGTGTTTTTGCTCAACCCCCCGGCGAATGGACCTGGATGCAGGGCAGCGATACCATTACAAATGCACAAGGAGTTTTCGGAACATTGGGTGTGCCTGATCCTGTAAACTCACCTCCCGGTTTTTATGAGCCCGTAGAATGGACTGATAAAAACGGAAACTTCTGGCTCTTCACCGGATTTAACGGTGGCGCCGCATTTGGCGTGTTTGGAGATGTGTGGAAATTTGATCCCATTCTTTTGCAATGGACCTGGATGCATGGCACAGGACTTTCAAATCCCCCAGTCGTTCTGGGAACACAAGGTGTTTCATCTCCGTTGAATTCTCCCGGATCCGATCAGTGGTGTGGCGCAACATGGGTTGACACAAGCGGCAACTTCTGGCTCTTTGGTGGATCCAATGGAAGCGGCAGTTCGTCCAGCTTATTATGGAAATATGACCCTGTTATAAATGAATGGACATGGATGAATGGCCCTCCGACAAATGGTGCCCCGGGGGTTTACGGCACACAGGGAATTCCTGATCCTGCAAATTATCCGACAGCAAGATGGGAAACAAACGCTGCATGGACAGACAATAATAATAACCTGTGGTTGTATGGCGGATTAAATGCACCGGGCGATTATTTGATGAAGTATGATATCAGCATTAACCAATGGACATGGATAAAAGGTTCAGCCGGAGGAGTTGTCAACTATGGAACCCTTGGCGTTTCCTCCCCTTCCAATTCTCCGGGCAACAGACAGGTGTATGCAAAATGGAAAGATGCAACGGGTGACTTGTGGATGTTCGGTGGGAACGGTTCAAACAATGATGTATGGAAATATGTCATCAGCACCAATGAATGGACGTGGATGAGCGGATCAAACATGGCAAACGATCCCGGCAACTACGGACCACAATGTAGTTCTTCTACTTCCTATTTGCCATCAGCAAGGTATGAGAACCGTGCATGCTGGATAGATAACAACGGCAGCTTTTGGACTTACGGAGGATATATGTTTAGCGATCTCTGGAAATATTGTCCGGCCACCAATGAATGGACACTTGAAAACGGGAACCAGTCTGCTGCCGTCGGCGTGTATGGCACCAGGGGAGTTTCTTCTCCGCTGAATATCCCCGGAGCACGCATGGGATCAGTAGGATGGAAAGACAATTCAGGAAATTTTTGGATGTGGGGTGGATGGGTTGGAATTTCAAACGCTGCAAATGACCTGTGGCGGTTTGTACCTGATCCGGCATGCGGCTTGTGCTCTTCTGTTCCGGTTGCATTGTTCGCAGCTCCCAATCACATTTGTCCGGGAACATGCACAGACTTTAATAATCTCTCTGTCAATGCGACTTCCTACCTGTGGACTTTTGCAGGAGCAAATCCAAATACAAGTACCGATGCAAATCCTGCAAACATTTGTTACAATACGCCGGGACAATACGGTGTCACACTAGTTGCTACCAATGCATTTGGAAGCGATACGTTGCAGTTAAATAATTTCATCACCGTTTATCCATATCCGGCGCCGCAGGGAATTGCGCAGAGCGGAGATACGTTAATAGCAAATCAGGGATCCGTTTCTTATCAGTGGTATCACAATGGCCTTCTTATCAGCGGAGCAACAGATTATTTCTACGTCGCACAGGAAGGCGGTGATTACAATGTAGTTGCAACAGATGTGAATGGATGTGAAGTAGAGGCGGCAATCTTCAATGTGGTAGCTGGCCTCACCGCCGCCCTCTCCAAAGGAGAGGGAGTTATGGTGTTTCCTAATCCGGTTGGAGATCAGTTGGCGATAGCCAGTGGGCAATGGACCATTAATACTATTTCAATTTATAATATACTTGGCGATTTAGTATCCGCTGTTCTCCCGATAGCTATCAGGATGCCAACTGCACATTACCAACTACTAACTTATTCAATTGACGTTTCTGTCCTTCCTTCCGGCATGTATTACCTCGAAGTAAGTTCCGCAGGGAAGATCTTCCGCACCAAATTTATAAAGCAATAGGGATTTTTTTTCTTCACGCTGCTTTTGTGATTTCTATGTGACCTATGTTTCTATGTGTTTTGTTTTAGGGCTTTAACTTTTAATGTTTTAGCACATTGAAACATAGCACACATGGTTTAACTTTTAAATCCTCTGTGATTAATGTTTTTAGATGCTCAATTCCAAACAATACAAAGCAAAAAAGCCACCCCGAAACTCAGGATGGCTTTTTGTATTGGCTGTTACTCCCCTCTCCTTGCCAGCCTGGATGAACATCCGTTCGGACGGGGGAGAAGGGCCAGGGATGAGGCCGGCTGCTCTACTTCATCACGTAAGAACTTGCCCCTGCAAGATTCCCGTCAACATATGCTTCTATAAGGTAGGTTCCTGAAGGGAACATTTTATCCTTCTGTTCTTCATAAGCGACGCAAATATTCTGCTTGGCTCCTGAATAACTCACTGATGTGCTGGCTGTGTATAGTGTTTCTTCGCCACTGGCTGCCTTGAATGAATTGCTTCCTTCGCTGCGGTTGCCCATCACCTTGCCACCTGGCTCAGTAATCTTCACATATACTGTTCGTTCTCCTGTCTTGGCGATTTTGTTGTCAAGAACGTCAAAACAAATATTCAATTTGTGAGTACGCTTTGCCATAGAAGTTTCTACGAACTTTCCGCTACCTCTGCGCTTGAAGGACTGTGTTTTGAAATACTCTGCCTTCAGCACCGATGCAGTATTTACGGTTGATTCCAGGTTTTTGGAAAGGCTCTCTACAGTGCTCGTCAACTGCTGCTTCTCTTCTGTAAGCTGCTTGTTGGCAGTCATCAGTTCGTCAATCTTGTTTAGGTATTCATCACGCAATTTCTGTAGATCACTAAGCTGTTGTTTGAGCTCGGTATTCATGGCCATTGCATTTTTATTTGATCGCGTGATCTTTTTAACATTGGCCTCCAGATCGGTGATCTTGCCATTGGCCTCATTCAGCAAACTGTCGAGATTTGCAGAGATCCCCTGGTATTTATTCAGCTCACTCTTGGTCTCTGAAAGTTCCTTTTCCACATTCACACGCTCTATAATAAGCGTGTCTACCTTTTCCTCATAGGAATTGATGGTGGTTGTGTGATTACGCCACTGATAAATATTCAGCACTGCTGAAACTAAAAGTAAAATGATCCAAAGAGTGCCTTTACTCCTTTTTTGATCTTCGTTGTTTTCCATTGTTTTGGTTTATTAAAAGTTAGATTTAGGTAATGTAAATGTAAGTGACTGCAGAAAAGGTTATTCCTGCTTCGGATGAAGTTGTTTAATTTATTGTGAACAAGACAAAAGTGGATGACGATGTTGGAAAAATATTGGTGAAGCCCGACGAAGGCGAGAAACTTATGAATGATTTGATTAGGGATATTACAACGAAAAACGAAAACAGAGTGTTACGATGCTGAAAAAATATTTTTTGTCGCTTCCAATATTGACACTTCACAAGTACCTTCATCAAAATTTTTACAAATGAGCAAGCGGAAGAAAAAAGACGAAAATCCGTTCACAGGCTTTCTTGCAGGGGAAGTCTATAAGATATTTAACAAGCATCCGCATAAGACCTTCAACCATAAACAGCTTGCAAAGCTGATCGGACCAGTTGCCGTTGAATTTATCAAAAAGCAAATACCTGATTATGCCTTTATTGATGAAATTCATGAGGAGCTGAAATCGGGCATCATCGGAATGCTAAATGAACTGCATGCCAAAGGCGACCTGATCGAGACTGAAAGGGGCAGTTACAAACTGAAGCCACAACATGCCTATATGGAAGGTATCATTGATATTAAGCCTTCAGGCACCGCTTACCTTTTAAGTGAGAATGATGAAGACGATATTGAGATAGCACCCCGAAACGTAAAAAATGCACTTCATGGCGACCGTGTAAAAATCTATCTGTATGCCCGCCATAAGCATAAGCGCATGGAAGGCGAAGTGGTGGAAGTACTGAAACGTTCCAAAACAGAGTTCGTCGGAAAAGTGCAGATCAACGGTAAAATAGCTTTTGTTGTTCCCGACAGTCCGAAAATGCTGGTTGATATTTTTATTCCTGAAGATAAGATCGGAAAAGCAATTCAGGGACAAAAAGTAGTTGCAGAGATGGTTGACTGGCCGAAAGGTGCGAAAAATCCTGTTGGCCGGATCAAGACAATTATAGGCTGGCCGGGGGAAAACGACGTGGAGATGAACAGCATTCTTGCTGAGTTCGGATTCCCGCTTGCATTTCCTGACAGGGTAGAACAAGAGGCCGACGCCATCCCCGAAAAAATTGACCAGAAAGAAATTTCAAAGAGAAAAGACTTTCGGTCAGTAACGACTTTTACCATTGATCCCATTGATGCCAAAGATTTTGATGATGCCCTCTCATTCAAAAAACTTGAAAACGGAAATGTAGAAATAGGTGTTCACATTGCAGATGTTTCACATTACATCCGCCCGGGAAGTTTTCTGGACAAAGAAGCGTATGACAGGGGCACCTCTGTTTATCTGGTGGATCGCGTGATCCCAATGCTTCCTGAAAAACTGAGCAATGGTGTTTGTTCTCTGCGTCCCATGGAAGACAAACTTTGCTTTGCAGCGGTTTTTGAAATGAATGACAAGGCGCAGGTAATAAAACAATGGTTTGGCAAGACAATCATTCACTCCAACAAACGTTTTCATTACGATGAGGCACAGGCAGTGATTGAAACCGGCCACGGGCCTTTTTCAGAAGAGATCCTCCTGATGCAGGAACTGGCGAAAAAACTTCGTGCAGAGAGATTTAAAAAGGGGGCCATCGCTTTTGAAAAAGCCGAAGTAAAATTCAAGCTTGACGAAAAAGGAAAACCTCTTGGCGTATATCTGAAGGAGAATAAAGATGCGAATAAGCTGATCGAAGAGTTTATGTTGCTTGCTAATAGAAGCGTGGCCGAATGGGCGGGTCGCACACATCAGGTAAAAAGCGAAAAACTGAAAATAAAAAATAACCAGCGTAAGACGGAAGTTGCTGTCGGCGCCAGGGCATTTGTTTACCGGATTCATGATTCGCCTGTTGCCGAAAAACTTCAAAACTTTGCGCGGTTTGCAGGCAAGTGGGGCTATAAACTTAAGATCGACAATGAAAAAGAGATATCACAGTCTTTGAATGGATTGATGAAAGACCTGCGTGGAAAGAAAGAACAAAATGTTTTGGAACAACTGGCAGTACGTACGATGAGCAAGGCCGTTTACACAACGGAAAACATCGGGCACTACGGACTGGCATTCGACTACTACACGCATTTTACTTCACCCATCCGCAGGTACCCTGATGTGCTCGTACACCGGTTACTTGAATATTATCTTCGGGGAGATGAAAGTGCTGACTGTGACCTGCTCGAAATGCAATGCAAACACAGTACGCAGATGGAGATCCGTGCATCGGAAGCCGAGCGGGCATCCATCAAATACAAGCAGGTTGAATTTCTCCAGGATAAACTGGGACAAGTATTCGACGGCATTATCAGCGGTGTAACCGAATGGGGATTGTTCGTGGAGATCGTAGAAAACAAATGCGAAGGAATGGTTCGCCTGCGTGATCTCGACGATGACTTTTATGAATTTGACGAAACCAATTACTGTGTGGTCGGCACCCGAACTAAGAATGTTTACACCATGGGCGACACAGTGAAAGTGATGGTGGCAAGGTGCGATCTGCTCAGAAAGCAAATTGACTTCAAGCTGATCAGCGATCCGGGTAGAGTGAGTGAGCCGCGTGAGCACCTGCGGAGCAGTGGCGATGGCAGAAAACCGCCGCAAAGAAGAGACAGGGACAGGGGAAAGAAAAAAAGAAGAAGGTAAAATATTTTCACTTCAAAAATTTATTTGCATCATATGAAACAAAGCTTATTCATTATCCTTTTATTTCTTATTTCTTCCTGCGCATTAAAAGTCAATGAGACTGAAGCACGTTCAGTAGCAGAAAGCCTGCTCACAGACATGAAGAATGAAAATTACTCCGGACTTGACAAGTACTTTACGGATTTGTCGAATGTCGGATTGTCGCATGAAAAAAAAGAAGAGGTGTACAGGCGGCTGAAAGATACTGCCGGGCCTATAAAATCTTTTGAATTCCTGGAGGCCCAAGAAGAATATGACAGCCAGGAACATCTGAACCAGCTCACATTAAAATACAAAGTCGTCTTCGAAAAAATAACAATGCTTCAGACGTTTCTATTCATCAATGATGAGGGTAATAGCAGGATCATATTTCAGAATATTGAAAACCTGAAGTAACGGGAATTGGGTAATTGGGGTAATTGAGGAAATTAAGGCATTGAAATAATGGCGGTTGTTAGATTTCGTTTTTTCTTTGTTTAAGATAGACGATGTATCCATTAAGTAGCTTTAAGACAAACTCATATTGTTTCCTGAATTCGTCAAGCCAAATTTGATCAATAAAGTTCATATCCAAAGAACAAATAAGATGATCCATCGTTTCCGTGAGGGATCCTCTGGCCTGGCGGCAGAATTGAATGTTCTCCTGGTAGTGATATCTCCCATAACCTTCAGCAATGTTTGCTGTTACCGATCGCGATGAACGGAATAACTGATCGCGCAACCTGTATTTCTCATCAACCGGTAGTGTTTTTATAAATTGAAAAACTGCCAGCCGAAGTTTTCTCGCTTCCTTCCAGGCTTCAAGGTTTTCAAAGCCCCCCTTATATTTGCTTATCATTATGACTGCAAAAAAATAACCCGTTAGTTTATTAACCATCTAAAAAAATAGAATTATTAATGCTAATTTTTCTGAGCAACCTAATCACTCTAATTGCCTAAATTACACTAGTTACCTTAATCCCTCAATTACCCCAATTACCTTAATTACCCCAATACCTTAATTACCTTAACTACTCCCTTTCAACCAGCATGAAAAAAATCTACTACTTAAGTACTTGTTCCACCTGCGCCCGTATCCTGAAAGAAATAAAGCCGGGAAAAGGCGTGGTGATGCAGGATATCAAAACCGAGCCCATAACAGCGGCGCAGATCGATGAGATGAAAAAGCTGGCGGGAAGCTATGAAGCGCTTTTCAGTCGTGTTGCTTTAAAGTTCAGAAGTCAGGGTTTAAACAAAATGACCCTGGGTGAAAAAGACTATCGAAAATACATTCTTGAAGAATACACTTTTCTGAAACGGCCGGTGATGATCGTGAAGGGTCAGATTTTTATTGGCAATTCACCCAAGAATGTTGCAGCTGCAAAAGAAGCATTAAAATAAGTGGGGTAATTTTCAAATCTGCATATTTGCAAATCAGATTTGCACATCTTTTCATTCTCACATTGACTGCCAACAAAAAGGCCCATCTCTTTCTTCTCATCTCCCAGATCATCTATGCCATCACTTTCGTGGTTGCCAAGGTACTGATGCGGGATCACATTGGTCCGTTTGCATTGGTGATGCTGCGCGGCCTGGGTGCAACACCGCTCTTCTGGCTGGCAGATGCCTTTTTCATCAAAGAAAAAACTGACAGGAAAGA